>JAHIWI010000365.1 GCA_018816185.1 Bacillota bacterium | reverse complement strand
TTTGATTTTATTATGGATTGAACAAGGTATTGAAGTTACTTACATATGGAAGACACTAGCGAAAATTATTTTATTTGTTGTGCTTCCACTTATTTATATAATCCGCATGAATGGAAACATTCTAAATCAACAGCAATTGAATAAGAATCATTTTGTTCAACCATTCATTTTAGGATTCTTCACAATGGTTACAATAGTTGGCGCATTTATTCTGTTTCGAGATCAAATCGATTTGGCTACCTTAAAAATGGATCTTGAAACAAGAGTAGGCGTTACCGCATCAATATTTCCATTTGTGGCATTATACATCTTGTTCGGCAATTCTTTTTTAGAGGAGTTTTTCTTTAGGGGATGGCTCGTTGATTTATTTCAGCAAACCAAATGGCAGTGGTTTATGCCAAGTTTCTTATTCGCCATTTACCATATCGCTATTTTCTTACCATGGTTTGATTGGCCAATTCTCCTGATTGCAGTCATCGGCCTGTTTATCGGCGGCTTACTCTTCCAATGGCTGAATAAAAAAAGTGGCACCATTTATCCCGGTTGGATTGTTCATATATCTGCAGATATTGGGGTACTATTAATTGGTTTTTATATGTTTTATTTCAACTAAAAAAGAATACTCAGTTGACCTTATCTAGACGTTTCTTCAAATTCAATGCCAACTAATTCTTCCGTATCAGAAATGAATTCAATTCTAATAAAAACGCCGAATTCCTTGTCACCTTCTTTTAACCAAAGCTTAAAATTTTCAGAGGTTGTATCTCCATTGACTTCTCTTCCTTGATGTAGGTAGTCAATAATGTCTGCATTTGGATATTTCAATTTCGTTTCTTTTACAGCGAGTAATCCCCACTTCGCATAAGAAGGCGTTTCATGTTGTTGTTCTTGAGCTAAAGTTGAAAGCTCGGTGTTTGCAAAATTAAGGCCAATAAATAACAGCGCTAATAATGCCATTCCTAGTAACATAATCGGTTTTCGCATAATTGATTTCATCTCCTTTTAGAAAGGATGAGTCAATCTATTGAAATCATGCCAATTCGAATTAGTTTTTTCGATTTAATTGCCCTATTTTCCTAATAAAAAAGGCTGATCCAAAAATCATATGAAAATGATTTTTGAAACAGCCCCGTCATCATATTATATAGTCTGTACTGATAACGTAACCTTAAATAAATCCCCATCCACTTCGATTTTCATGGATCCGCCGTGTAAAACGACAATGGATTGCGATATGGCTAATCCTAATCCTGACCCTTCTGTATGACGAGACGTATCGGCACGTTTAAAGCGTTCAAACAACTCATCCACATTTTCTCCAAGCTCATATTTCGTGACGTTTTTAATGGTAAAATGCGCACACCCATCCATTTCTTTTAGTGTGACATACACGCGAGTTCCAGGAAGAGTATACTTAATCGCATTCACAATTAAATTATCCAATACGCGCCACCATTTTTGTCCATCAACTAATGCGAAGATCGCACGGTCAGGTTTAGCGATTCGGAAATCTAGACCAGCTGTTTGGATATCTTCTTCATGCTCGGCTAAGGCTTGCTGCATTAATTGTGTTAAATCTACTCGCTGTTTTAGCAATTCCATATTGCCACTCGCCATCTTTGATACTTCAAATAAATCTTCGATTAAGGTCTTTAATCTTTGTGATTTTCGATCTAATATCCCTATATATGATAAGCGCTCTTCTAAAGGTAAATCAGGGTTTTTCAATAAATCCGTGTACGTGATAATCGACGTTAAAGGCGTTCTCAAATCATGACTAACATTTGTGATCAATTCTGTTTTCAAACGTTCACTTTTTGCTTGTTCAGATTGTGATACACGCACACCTTCTCGAAGTTTGTTCAAGTGTTTGGCATGTTCGGCTAAAACTGATTTCCCACGAATATGGACATCACTAATCAACTGTCCTTTCGACATTTGTTCAGTAGCGATCGCGAGTTTATTGTAATCGGCAACTCGTTTGAATAATAGATAGAGCGCGGGTAAGACAAATACGGTAAATAGCGGAATATAGATTAGTATTAACTCCGGCACCATGAGAATAATTGGCACTCCTATCCCTGCTAAAAACACCACAGAACAAAGAAGAACAATCTGAATGCCTAATGATCGTTTTAAGAAAGCCTTTCTCATCGTGAAAAGGAGTTTCTGACTCAAGCTATTTTCCCAATACTTTTCATACCCTTCATTCTTTATATCTCTGTACAACCACAAGATTTGTAAAATAGCAATAGTCATCAGTGCCATTAAAATAGCAAACAGAATGAAACTATCAAAAATAGTACCAGCATATAAATTCATCGGATTTTTTAAATAATTTAGTAAAGAATAAAATGTCAAAGGAATACCCACTAAAGTAACTAAAACACC
>JAHIWI010000364.1 GCA_018816185.1 Bacillota bacterium | reverse complement strand
TTTCCAATCAGATAACAAGACAATGGAAAACTTCAATAGCGGACAGAAAAAGAAGGCAAAACCAAATTGCGTGGCGATGCCTTCTTGACTTTGACCATTTTAGTAGAGGGGATTATAAGCACGTTTGAGGAATGTGAAGATGGTTCGCACCTCAAGCTATATGAAATTATTTGTTTTTGTTTGATTGCTGATTAAAGCTTTTGTTATTCACAATGTTTTTATCTTTAGGGATAGAGTTAAATTCTTCAGCAAATTCTTCATTCGGATTGTTCGGACTTTTGTATATTCCATTTGCATTATGGTTTCTTACATTCAAAGTCTTTTTGTTATTTTTACTCATGAATGGTTCACCTCCTAAATTCTAATGTGCTCTTTTGTGTCATATTTATTCTCCTGAGTAAATATCAAAAAACTATGTATTAATTTAAAAGGTCAGTGAGTTTTAATAGTGCAATTCGTAAACAAGATTATTCTAGTGAGTTGCTGAAATTAAATCCAATACTTTGTTCATTCATCCGTTTCTATCTCTTAAAATTAATACTTCTTGTATTTGTTTTAAAATCTGATACAATTTAATCCGTTCGATTGATTAATGGAGGAATGTAAAGTGGCATGGGATGTATTAAGTATTATTGGCACAATTGCATTTGCAGTATCTGGTGCAATTGTTGCAATGGAAGAAGAATATGATTTATTCGGTGTTTATTTACTCGGTATTGTAACCGCTTTTGGTGGTGGGGCAATTCGGAATTTATTAATAGGAGTACCTGTATCCGCTTTGTGGGAACAAGAAATGATGTTTCAAATTGCATTATTTGCCATTACGGCGGTATTTTTATTTCCAAATAATTTATTGAAACATTGGCATCGTTGGGGAAATTTCTTTGATGCAATTGGGCTTTCTGCCTTTGCAATTCAAGGAGCTCTATTTGCCGTTAATCTTGGATTACCTATTAGCGCTATAGTCGTTGCTGCAGTTTTAACGGGTTCTGGTGGTGGAATTGTTCGTGACGTATTAGCAAAACGTAAACCACTCGTTTTACGTAATGAGGTTTATGCCGTTTGGGCTGTTATTACAGGTTTAGTTATTGGTTTTGGTATCGCTAAGGATGATATCTCTTTATATGTAGTATTTGTTCTAACAACTACTTTACGCGTTGTGTCGTATCTATATAAATGGCGATTGCCGTTCCGTTCGATTCGAGGAACAGAAAAAGCAGTGTAACTCGATTGAGTTACACTGCTTTTATTATTTTACTTCGCCTTCCCACTCCAACATGCCACCTGACATATTTGTCACGTTGTATCCTTCCTCTTCAAGGAACTGACAAGCTTGTCCACTTCGATTACCTGATCGACAGATCATAATGTATTCTTTCGATTTATCTAAGTCTTGGTGTTTAAATTCTATTGAGCCTAAAGGAATATGCTCTGCACCTGGAATCATTCCAGCTGCCACTTCTTCCGTTTCTCGTACATCGATTAAGTTTACTTGCTCGCCAGATTCTAATTTTGACTGCAATTCAGTTGGTGTGATTGTTTTCATTTCAATAACCTCCATGTTGATAAATCTATTCTTAATTCTTTGAATTACAAAACGCTTATTCTTCGTCAGTTGTTATTGCAACAGGTTTTGAAGGAACAAATGTAGAAATAGCATGTTTATAAATCAACTGCTGTTTTCCATCAGATTCCATTAATACTGTGAAATTATCATAGGATTTAATCGTTCCTTTTAATTGAAATCCATTTAACAAAAACACAGTCACAAAAATATTATTTTTACGTAACTGATTTAAAAAAGTATCTTGAATATTGATTGGTTTCATCTACAAATTCCTCCTGTTTGAACAACCGGCATTTAGGTTATTTTTCTCGTTACACTAAGTATTCGCTTTTACACGGTAGAATCCTGCATTAAATTATGAATTTCGGGAATTATTTGTTCTAACCCCTGAAGAGGATCTATCCAATGAATCGCCATTTTGTTGCGAAAATATGTAAATTGTCTTTTAGCATATCTTCTTGAATTTTGCTTTAATTGCCGAATTGCTTCATCATAACTTATTTCACCTTCGAAATGAAGAAACAATTCTTTGTAGCCTATTGCTTGTACGGATTGAACATTTTTAACTCCGTTTTCAAACAGGATCTTGGCCTCAAGCAACAATCCCTCTTCCATCATACGATCAACTCGATGATTGATTCGTTCGTACAAAATATCCCGTTCAATATCTAAACCGATGATGAAATGGTTGTAAATAGGGATATTTCCTTGATTTTGAGAAGGATCAGATTTTTGAGTCGGTGAGTGTTCGGCGATTTCAAGAGCTCTGATCACGCGTCTTGAATTATTAGGATGAATCTTACTTGCTGTTTCTGGATCAACCACTTTTAATCGATCATGCATAAATTGCGTTCCATGCTTTTCCATTTCATCGTAATAATCTTGTCGCACGCCTTCGTTTACTCGGTCCTCCGTAAATTGAAAGTCATAAAGAACAGCTTGTACATACAAACCTGTTCCTCCAACAATAATCGGAAGCTTTCCACGATCTTGTATTTCGCTTATTTTCTGTCTTACTAACTGTTGAAACTCAGCTACCGAAAAAGAATCGGTTGGATCCTTAATATCAATTAAATGGTGGGGAATGCCATCCATCTCATCTTTTTTAATCTTGGCTGTGCCAATATCGAGACCTCGGTAAACTTGCATGGAGTCTCCATTGATAATCTCACCATTGAGTTCTTTTGCCAGTT
This sequence comes from Bacillota bacterium, assembly GCA_018816185.1. Lineage (GTDB taxonomy): Bacteria > Bacillota > Bacilli > Bacillales_A > Planococcaceae > Paenisporosarcina. Next base: position 1,826 of record JAHIWI010000364.1, on the reverse strand, counting down.
GGACTGACAATGCTGTTTTACCTGATGCTGTAGGTCCTACAATCGCTAGGACATCATAGTTTAAATTCATTTTTTCTCCATCCATGTTAATACCTTTTCATATACGCCGATATGATTTTGTTCATTCAAAATTTCATGTCTTTTACCTTCTAAAATAACGACGGTTACATCTGATACACCTTGTTTTTTAAATTGTTCAGCTACGGGCCATAAACTTTGCCCCATATCTCCTACTGGATCCATTGCACCAGAAATCAGTAGAATTGGGAGCTCTTTCGGAACCTTGGCAATCTCCTTTGGATTATGAATACTATTCAAGCCATCTAGTAAATCCACAAAAAATTGATTGCTTGCGACAAATCCACATAAAGGATCTTCCACGTATTTTCTTACTTGTTCTGCATCAGTACTAAGCCAATCAAAATCAGTTTCTGAATTGGAAATAGCTTTATTAAACTTCCCAAATGAAAGGTTGTTCAATAATTGATTCTCCGTCTTCTTCCCTTTAAACTTCGCAAAACCTTTAGCCACCCATTTTCCTGCTTTATCTATTGGGTTTAAAGGTCCTCGTGTTCCCGAGAGGACGATTTTAGAAATGGATTGACCATATTTTTGAATATATCGTCGACCAATGAATGAACCCATACTGTGACCAAATAATATCGGTGCAGGTACATCCAGATTTAAACGAATAGCATGTAGCACTTCTCGGACATCTTCCGTAACTCGTTCAAAACCTTTGTCATCTGCAAAGAAACCAAACAGATTATCTTTTTGACCAGTATGTCCATGGCCTCTATGATCATGCCCACTAACTAAATAACCGTGTTCATTTAGAAATAGCGCGAATTCTTCGTAGCGTCCAATATGTTCTGCCATCCCATGCAAAATATGAATATGTCCTTTAATGGCTATTTCTGGTTTGTAAATAACCGTATATATTTCTTGTCCGTCAGACATGGAAACATATTGTATTGACTTTGTCATTGTGACTCCCCATTTCTAAAGGAAGTTGCTAATTCAAGTTGGTGTTGCAGTTCAAATTGATGATAATTTACTTGTTCCATAGAGTATCCCAGGATATCTTTCATTAGTAATAATACAGCTTCTTTGTGTTGCTCGACTTCCTTAATATTAAAATATAATGATCCTGTTCGTCTAATAAAGAAATCAGAAGGTGTACATACCAATTCATGATAAATACTATAGTATAGTTTTGCTGCCATTACCAAGGGAATCGAAAGTGTTTGCCCTTTTAGCATATTAGCATATGAGAATAGGTAATCGACATTTGTTCCATAAAATACGGCCAACTCTTTAGATTGTTTTTCAGATAAACCGTAAGAACGACCTTCTTCGATTTTTTTGTTAATAAACGATGAGAATTGCGTTGAACCTCCGATATCACCTCCGGATAGAGGTAAATGCTTGGTCATAGAATCCGGGTATTTCCCTTTAAGTTTACTTACAACTAAATCTACAATTGTTTCTGCCATTTTACGATAGCCAGTCAATTTGCCTCCAGCAATGGTAATTAAACCAGTTTCAGATTCCCATATTTCGTCCTTACGAGAAATTTCTGAAGGATTTTTACCATCTTCAAAAATGAGAGGTCTTACACCAGCCCAAGTGGATTCAACTTGGTCAAAAGTTAATTTAATAGTAGGAAACATAAAGGCAATTGCTTTTATTAGATAATCTACATCTTCCTTTGATGCCACAGGATTTTTAGGATCCTCATCAAAAAATGTATCGGTAGTACCTACATACGCTTTACCATTTCTTGGTATTGCAAATACCATACGATTATCAGGTGTATCAAAATA
>JAHIWI010000363.1 GCA_018816185.1 Bacillota bacterium | reverse complement strand
GTTTCAAAAAGACGTCAAATGATGAGTCTACATAAAAATACAATGGGGTTAGTTGAAGACCTCACTACATATAGAAAAAATCAAAATAACATAAGAACAGAAGCGTTGAACAAAATGCAAGTGCAAAAGACATGGACAATACTAATTGTGATCTTTGCTTCTCTATTGGCTGTTGTTCTATCTTCGGGTTTACTAATTATGACCAATAGACAAATTAAATCACAATTAAATCGAGTTGCTACAAAGGCGAATGGAATATCTCAAGGAAATCTGATCCATGAAGATTTAAAAATTCATGCATCCGATGAAATTGGTCAAGTTTCAAATGCGATGAACAACATGAAACATCAGTTAACTGAGATGATTCTACTCATTCAAGACACCGCGTTTCATTTATCTGATAATAGTTCTGCACTCAATGAATTTTCGGCTGATACAAAAAAAGGATCTAAGACGGTAGAGCAATCCATGAAACAAGCCCTTTTAAATTCGAAAAGTCAGTTTGAATCAGCACAAACAATCCAACTATTTTTTCAATCATTTTCAAACCAAATGAAAAGCTATCGAAGAAAATCACAAGATTTATTGGCACAATCATCACATGCAGAAGAACATGCATTAGACAGTAGTGTATCGATGACAACGACAGTTAATCAAATGATGAAATTAAAAGATTTGTTGAATCAAGCTGAAAATGAACGAAGTAAATTACAACAACGAACAAATGAAATTGTCAGTATAGCAAGTCAGGTGAAGCAAATTTCAAAACAGACAAATTTACTCGCATTAAATGCTGGCATAGAAGCAGCTAGATCAGGTGAACATGGCAAAGGCTTTGCAGTGGTAGCTGAAGAAGTAAGATCGCTTGCAGCACAAGTATCCAATGCGGCCACTCATATCCATGAATTAAGTTCAGAAATAACAAGTCAGGGACAAAAAATGTCAGATGTTTTTGCAGCTGGATTATCTGCGTCTGATTCGAGCAGTGAAACGATCAATGAGACGGCTTCTAAATTGAAAATGATCACTTCATTTATTGATACAACCAAGATGCAGTTTGAAGAAATGGAACTAATGATGCAAACACTGGATTCTGAACAAGAATCTACCTATATATCAATCGGCAATTTAACAAATGCTATTCAACAGAATATGGCATTAATAGATGAAACAAATATCTATTTAACAAACCATACCGACGACATAGATACACTCTCTAAACGAATTGAAGATGTAGGTGCACAATCCGAAACACTCTTGAACTCGACATCTCAATTTGAATTAGGGAAGGCTTAAAGAAAGCAGAATCCCATTTGAAAATATATTGCTACCTTTGGACGATATGACACTGAAATCACTGCCGGAACCACGTCTTATTCATACAATAAAAACAGCTCAATTCATCCATGATGATTGAGCTGTTTTTATTGAAATAAAGAATGAGAAGTGAGTGTGTAAAAACTCTTACTGTAGAGTTTTTTATTGTATTTTAGTTTTTTCAATAAAGAATGTAGCGAACACAAATACTAAGAAAGCGATAAGTAAGATGGTTCCGCCGACGATAAAGTACACCATAACAAGGGTTTCATTTATATTAAATGGATTTAAATTATACATCCACATACCTGAAGTTAATCCTACTGCTCCAATCATGCCAAGGATGCTATGAATTTTAACAATGATTTGTTTGCGAATTGGCACAACATAATAGAAGATTCCCCATGCAAACACAGAAAGCCAGCCAACTAATAGGATGTGGGCATGTACCGGTCGAAGGGAGTAATCCATATTTCCACTCATATGTGAGCCGAGAAATACACCGATAAAGCCAAAGATAGCGGCGAAACGAATAAGGTGAATCGCCCATGTACGTTGTTGTTCCATATAATTCCCTCCAGAAACTGTAGTGCTGCAAATTAGAGTTTGCTAAATTGAATGATAAAAGTCGTCCCTTCACCAAGCTCACTTTCAATTTGTACGGTTGCTTGATGATAGGATAATACTTCGCGGACGATGGATAAGCCTAATCCTGTTCCATC
>JAHIWI010000362.1 GCA_018816185.1 Bacillota bacterium | reverse complement strand
GCGGCTCTCCCACTTGTGAGCCTACTTAGTATCATTTGGCTTTATGTTCAAGGAGAACAATCAGCCACTTTAAGCAAGTTTGCATTAGGGGTGTTATGGGGATTTCCTGCCACAGCTGTTTTGTTAATCATCGTTTACATCGCTTTGCAAAATTCTATCCATCTATTTCTCTCAATTGCCTTAGGTGGATGTGGTTGGTTGCTGTTCTTATTTATTCAGAATCTTGTTTTAGATTATGTGCGAGAGATTTTAAGTTAGAGAGGACTATATAAATGGAAAAACCGAATGAAATTATTGACCATCTTGTAAACCAAGGATTAATAAATGGTGAAGATATAGAATTTGGAAAATTAACAAGCGGTACAACAAATGGGACTTTATTTACTATAAAAACTACTGAGATACCGAAATATGTAGTGAAAATAGACCAACCCGAAATCATATCTACAACAGAGGATTTTCTCTTTACTTATAAAGATGTAACTTTGTTGCCTAATGTACTTTATACAGATGAGAAAAAAGAATTTATTGTCTACTCATATGTTTTTGGTGAAACCCATATTAATCGAGGTTCTAAATTAGAGTGGATGACTATTCTAATTAAGGAACTTTTAAATAAATACGAAAAAGTAAACAAAGATAACTGGGGAAGAGTAAATGGAATACAAAGAAATTCATGGGCAGACTTCAATCGAAGTAGTTTGGAATTCGCTCAAAAGGATATAGGCGATGTATTACCAAGTGAAGATCATAAAAGAGTAGAGTTATTGATTGATAAATTGGCGTCATATGATCATCAAGAAGAGAAGTATTACATGCATGGAGATGCTGGTGTTCATAATTTTGTCTATAGGGACAATAAATTAAATGGAGTAATTGATCCTTCGCCTCTAATCGGACCGAAAATGTATGATTTTACTTATGCATTTTGCTCTTCTCCAGATGATTTAAATGTAAGCACACTATTATCAGCCTTCTCATTATTGACGCAAGACGTTCCCTATAGTGAAGAACGGCTATTGGAAGAAGTTCTTTTTCAATTATACACACGGATAGGCGTTTGTATTAGAGTCCATCCTCATGACTTAAGTGACTATCTAAAAGCGTGGAAAGAATGGAGGGAGTATCTTCCTTCATAATAAACATGGATTCTTGTTATCTATTGAACTTGCTAAGTGATGTATGTAGAAAGTGTTACCAATCTCTTTCAAATAGAAGATATGCGGTGCTCATTATCAATCTAATACTTCCAGAAAAAACACTTAATGTTGAGTGTTTCAGCAAGGGTAGGTAAGTGGAGGAAGGTACAACACGAGCTCAAGTGATACTTGAATTTGCAATACTCATAAATTCAAGTATAGCTTGATAGGATTCTATATCTCGAGAGGTTACGCTTACTTTATACTAATGAAAGAGGTGAGTGGTTTGTTTGATATGAAAAAAGTAGGAAAACGAATTGTCGAGTTACGAAAGGAAAACAAAATTACACAGATGGTGCTGGCAGATCTATTAGGAGTTAGTTTTCAAGCAATTAGTAACTGGGAGCGTGGCGAAACAATGCCAGACATTTCTAAACTCCCAGAGCTCTCAAGAATATTTAATGTTTCTATCGATGACATCTTAAGCAATAGTAAAGGGACACAACTAGTCAAAGACCTAGTTGAAAGTGACAGCTTTACAGCTGCAAAACCAATCGACAAGGAAGAATTCATGAATGTTGCTCCAATTTTAACATTTGACCAGGCGGATCAGGTTTATCAACATATAGAAAGTGATCTCTCATCAAAAGACCTATCTTTAATAGCGCCTTATCTCAGCCAAGATATCGTTAATGAATTAGCAAAAAAAGAGTTTAGGGTAAGCGGTCTAAATGGATTAGCAAGCATAGCGCCATATATAAGCCAAGATATTCTTGCTGCATGTGCAGAGAAAGAGTTTGAGCTACATGGATTAAATGTCTTAACAGTCGTGGCTCCATTTCTAAGTCAAGAGATGATTGATGAGAGTGCTAAGAAAGAGCTTGAATCTAATGGTTTAAAAGGTTTAATATCTATGGCTCCATTTATTAGTCAAGAAGTGATTGATGAAGGTGTGAGGAAGGAATTTGTATTGAGCGGTTTATCAGCTTTATCATCCGTCGCTTATGCCATAAGTGAAGATGTATTAAGTGATTGTGTTCAAAAAAGTTATGAATCAAAAGGAATAAAGTCACTTGCATCTGTAGCACCATTTATTAAGAAAGAGCTCCTAGAAGAAATAGCATTAGATGCCATTTCAAAAAAGGGGATGAGTGAAGTAATATCGATTTTACCTTTTATTGACCGAAACTTGATTAAAAGTATGGTATTTAAGTAAACTTTGCAGATAATAAATTCAATATTAGTGGCAAGTCACTCAATGAAGAAACCCAGCAAACTTATGTAATAAGATTGCTGGGTTTTTAAGTTTATGTGGCATATATTGTGAAAAAATGTATTCGTAATATATAACGGTGAGGAGTATTTACAAAAAATTAACACTAGAAAAATAATCGGAAAGTATACTAAAAGAGGAATGAAGTAAGCATTAAGGAGTTCAAATGAAAATTAATCAAATCACCAACTTAGTTAAATACGTTAGATATCTACATAAGCATCATCACCATTTTTCGCAAGAATTTATAAAGAGTGAAGAGTTTAAAGGATTAATTCAGAAACAAAAAATAACTACCGTATTTCAACCCATTTTATCCTTAACAGAAAATGAAACTCTTGGATTTGAAATATTAAATCGGCCAGAACCTACAACTTTTTTTCCGACGACAGACAAATTTTATGACTACGTTGGGCAAAG
>JAHIWI010000361.1 GCA_018816185.1 Bacillota bacterium | reverse complement strand
CTCAGTACGGATTAAATTCTTTACAGCCGGTACATTTAGTAACACTTCAAATGCACCAACACGACCCTTCCCTTCCTTTTTAGGGAATAATCGCTGAGAAACAACTGCTTGCAGAACAGATGCAAGTTGAATTCGAATTTGCGGTTGTTGACTAGGCGGAAAAACGTCGATGATTCGATCAATGGTCATTACTGCACTGGTAGTATGCAAGGTCGCAAAAACTAAATGCCCCGTTTCAGCAGCGGTAATTGCCGTAGAAATGGTTTCTAAATCTCGCATTTCTCCAACTAAAATGACATCTGGATCCTGTCTTAAAGAGGCTCGTAAACCAGATGAAAATGACTTAGTATCAAAACCTACTTCACGCTGATTAATCATACAGGTTCCATGACTATGTAAATACTCAATTGGATCTTCAAGTGTAATAATATGTTTTTTCATCGATTTATTCATTTCCGATATCATAGAAGCCAATGTCGTTGACTTCCCAGAACCAGTGGGCCCAGTCACTAAAACTAACCCTTGGGGACGAGTTGAAATATCTCGAAGAACTGGTGGCAATGATAGCTCTTCATAAGTAGGTATATGTGTTGGAATCACTCGAAAAGCAAGACCAATACAATCCCTTTGATGATAAGCATTTACACGAAAACGAGAAACACCAGGTAAGCCATGTGAAAAATCAATTTCTCCTTTTTCAATAAACTTTTCCCACATTTCATTAGTCAGAATGGATCGGGTCATCGTTTCAATATCCTGTGGTTTTAAAACATCTTGTCCAAAACGCTTCAACTCTCCATCTAATCTCATAATAGGTGGCATACCGACGGTCAAATGTACATCAGATGTCCCGAGATCGAATGCAGCTCGAAGTAATTGACTTAGTTGTTCATTCATACCAACGTTCCCTTCTTAATTCACTTTCGCGACTTTTAATACTTCTTCTAAAGTAGTGAAACCTGCTTTAACCTTTAATAACCCATCGTCAATAAGCGGAATCATACCTTGTCTCATGGCTTCTTTTTGAATGTCAAACATACTTGCTTCATTAAATAATAGGTCACGTATTTTTTCATCTAATATAAACATTTCATGTAACGCAATTCGGCCCTTATAGCCTGTATTTAAGCATTTACTGCATCCAGACCCTTTATAGATTTTTTCAATTCGGATAAAACGTTTGTCAAACACCGTTTTTTCTACTGCAGATGGAATATGTTCAACCCTACAATTTTCGCAAATCTTTCGAACTAATCGTTGAGAAATGACGCCATTTAATGCGGATATGACTAAGTATGGCTCAATATTCATATCAAGTAGACGTGGCACACTGCTAATCGCATCATTTGAATGCAGCGTACTCATAACAAAATGTCCAGTTAATGCTGCTCTAATAGCGATTTCAGCCGTTTCTTCATCCCGAATTTCTCCAACCATTATTATATTTGGATCTTGCCTTAATATCGCACGTAAGCCACTAGCAAAAGATAAATTAATCTGTGGATTAACTTGAACTTGATTGATTCCTTCTATCTGATACTCAACTGGATCCTCGATTGTAATGATATTGGTTGTGTCTCGATTAATATGTTGCAAAGCGGAGTACAAAGTCGTTGTCTTCCCTGAACCTGTTGGTCCAGTTAATAAAACCATTCCCGAAGGTTGCTCCACCATTTTTATCAATGCTTGTAAATAACGTTTATTAAAATCCAATTGATTCATTGGTTTAATTGCTTTGTTTTTATCTAAAATACGTATAACGACTTTTTCTCCATTAACGGTTGGTAAAATCGAAACACGCAAATCAATAATTTGTTCACTTTGAGTAAGTCTAATTCGGCCATCTTGTGGTAATCTCGATTCGGTAATATTTAGGTTGGCCATGATTTTTAGACGTGCAATAAGTGACGCAAATTGTGATGCTTGAAGAACTCGATCTGTTTTCAATAAGCCATCCACACGATACCTGACATGGATTTTATCTTCAAGTGGATCAATATGTATATCACTCGCACCTAGTGCTAAACCTTGCATAAATAATTGATTGGTTAGTTTGATGGCAGGTGCTTCTTCTTGACTTTCATCGTCAAGTCTACCGGAAGTTTCAACATGTAAGTCTCTATTTACTTGTGAAAACTTATCAATTGATTCCAAAATATCATTTTTTGACGATATAACAGGCATCACAGTAAAACCTGTCCGTAATTCAATATCATCAATTGCTACGAAATCTAACGGGTCAGCCATAGCAACTTTCAATTGAGTTCCGTTTTTTTCAATTGGTAATGCAAAATTTCTTTTGCAGTAGTCTACACCTAAAAGTCCCAATAAGGTTTCATCTATTGGAAATAAATTCAGCGAAACATGAGCAATCCCGAGCTGGAATTCAAGAACCTCGATTAGTTGTTGATCAGTAAGAATGCCCCTCTCTAAAAGTGCATCACCAAGACGTTGATCTGCTGACTTTTTTTCAAGAGTTTCCATTAATTGCGTTTCAGTAATAATATTTGCACTAACTAAAATATCTCCTAAACGTTTACGTTCCAAATTACTCACACACCTTCCATTGGTAAAAGTGTAGTATACTTTCTAGTATATAAGATTCATGAAGTAAATAGATACATAGAACTTAAAAGGATGATTGAAATGCAAAAATCCATCAAGAATCAACAAGGTTTAACGTTAATCGAAGTTCTAGCCTCGATCGTTTTACTTTCAATAGTAATTGTGTCTTTTCTATCATTATTTCCACAAATCACCAACTTCAATAAATCAACAGAAGAGAATTTACAAGCTGCTGCTACCGCTAAGGAAGTTCGGGTTTTAGTTAAAGAAGAAATAGAATCAATGGATTCTTTTCCTAGCAAACTATCATTTACAAATGAACGAACACTTAATGATGGCTTTTATTCCTATATTGGTAAATATAATGATTTTGAAGTAGTTATTGAGCTTCAAGACCAGCCCTTCGTTGGAGATGAACCACTAAAAAATGAAATCCGAAAACTTTATAAATTTAAAGTTTCAATTGGACATAGCGACACTCGAATATTAAGTAAGACATATGGGTTTATTAGTAAAAATACAACTCCTAACTAATAGGGAGGATAGTCAATGATTAATCAAAAAGGTGTAACACTCGTAGAGTTGCTTGCGACTCTTGTAATCTTCGGCATTTTTTCTACTATTATCTGGGCATTTTTATTTCAAACCGTGAAAACAAATGAAGTTGAAATATCAAAAAACCAACTTCAACAAGAGGCCAATATAATTTTAAATGCCCTTGATGAAGTACATCGCAAATCATCGGAATACACGATTGATTATAATAGCGATGAGATTATTATTAAACCTACAAATTCATCGCCAATTGTCTTTTCAAATTCTCAAATTGACTATAATCTTTTTCCACTTGTCTCAGGAAAGTCAATATCCCCTAATACTGACCGACTAAATATTACGTTAGTTTTAAAGAGTAAAACAAATGAAAATGTGAATACAACGCTTAAATCTACTTTCGTTAGATTAAAGTAAGAGGTGGAGAATATATGATCCGTAAGAATGAGAATGGGTATACTTTATTATTAACATTGGCAATAATATTAATTATTACTAGTTTCATTGGTACCTTGTCATTCTTGACTTTGAATCAGCAAACCCAGGTTGAAAATACTGATGAAAATTTTCTGCTATCTGACATTGCAGAAATGGGAATCGAGTATTATCGGACTCGTATTTTTGAGGATTATGTAAGAATAATTCACAAAGTTAAAGATAATGTTGAAGAAAAGATAGCAAAGTCTCCAGAACTTTATGAGACTGAGCTTGAAGTGGAAGCTTTAGAAAAAGCAGAAGAATTAAATGGAATTAATGATTTAAAAGCTATTTTGTCTTCTTATGATGTCAAATCTATTTCAATTGAAGAACCAAATTTGACTTTCAGTCTTATAGAATCACCTTATGAATTTGAATCTAATTATTCATATTTACAATTTAAATTTTTGATTAAAGGAACCAATTTTGTTAATCAAGAAAAATATAGTTTTAACATTAGACTTCCTAAAAATTTAATAGATTTGTCAATAAATAATTCGGGACCTGGTAATGGATCTGAACAAATCAATTACAACAAAACTATACCTGAACCTGATTTTTCACCTCCTCCCCTTACCAAGGCTTGTAATGGTACATATAAAAATAAAACATGCATAAGTGAAAGTAAATTTATTAAAGATATTGAAAATTCCACTGTTTATTTTAAAGATGATATATCGACTAATAGCGCAAACAACACAGATTTTAAAGACTCTTTTATTATTATCGATGGAAACTTAGATGCAAAAAATTTTCAAGGCATTACAGATGTTTCAATATTTGTTAATGGAGATACCAGCATTGATCAACTACTGGCAACTAACATTAATTTGTATTCTTCTGGAGATCTTTATTTAAATAAACATATTAATATTAAT
>JAHIWI010000360.1 GCA_018816185.1 Bacillota bacterium | reverse complement strand
GTGCTCAAAGCTGTTGAATATTCTCTCGGTTTCTTTTGATGATGCAGCCAAACTGCTTCGTTCTTCTCGTACAAACCAAAGTACCATTTTCCTTTAAACGGAACCAAACCGAATGTAACGTTCGGATGATGAACATCCGCTTCGCCTTCAATTATCAAGCCGATTTCCCGTTCGATTTCCCGTTTTTGTTTGTACTCAACTTTTTCAGTAAAAGCTAAATCATTTATTTTCACAAAAAGGACTTTGAATGTTAACTCTCCCATATCCACTACTTCAACTTGCTTAAGGATGTCGGAGAGTTCATTTCCTTCAAATAAAACCTCGATTTGTTCTTTAATAAAAGGACTTCGACTCGGATTGATGTCATATGTACTTTTGATAACTTTCGTTTGTGTGTCTTCTCCAAATAACGAACGCATTTCTAAATAACAAAGTGATTCTTCGTCCGGTTTATACGCGTATGTATAAATATAGTCACCGGTTCTAGGGTATTGGTTCAATTCATTCTCATCCTTTAGTCTAACGTGATTCCATTTAGTATATCACTGAGTTGCAGTTCGGATACGGGTTTGGAACCTTTTACAGGAATGAAACAGCCATCCTGGCACTTGGCGAAGGGTGGCTGATTTATATGTGCATGAGGTTTTATTCCACGGAAATCAACCAATGGCTTTTTGGACAGATTTGATATGAGCAATGTTCAAATACAGTTTTTGACCATTCCCAATAGTGAGTTCTGCTAAGTCATTCTCAACATGTGTAAGAACACCCATTTTATATGCATTTTTCCCTCCATCAAACTGAACCATTTCACCTTGTAATTGTTTCACTTGTTTCGTAAAACTGTCTGCGAGTAATTGTTTTACCGGAAAAATCATGGACGTTAATGGGAGGTCATACGGGGTTTTATTCAAATAAGGGGTGATTGATTTTAGATGGTGAATAGGAATGAATAGTTGGTTCATTGCAGGAGAATAAAAAACGAAATAGTCGCTCATGACGTGCGTAACGTAGCCAAAAATCGATCCAATTCCACTAATGTCTACTTCAACGAATATCCCTTTTGCGTTGTTTAGGACGGCCATTAAAGTTAATCCATCACTCGTTTGCTTAATGGGTGACGGCTCAGACTGAATAATGTCATATTCATTTTCTTCACATCTTTTAATCACATGAATATGTTTTTGCGGCAAATAGGCATAATATTGACCAGTAAGAACAACGAGAATATCCGAACCACATTCAATTAATTTTCCAGAGATTTGTTTTTTTGAAGAAAGTTCGACTTCAATCATTTTCCCTTCATATTGATCGAAAATCCTCATAGCAAGCTTCTCCTTTCCTCATAATATCAACCAGAGCCATATATTTAATGCAATAAGTGTGACTACAAGTGTAATCGGGATGACCATCAATGCCACTCTAAAATAAGCACTCCAGGTGATCGCAACGCCGTTTTTTTTCAAGACAAACATCCATAGCAAAGTGGCCAGTGTCCCAAGAGGCGTTAACAATGCACCAATATCACTTCCAATAATCATTGAGATATAGGCAACTTGTAACGTTTGCGTGTCGAGTCCGATTTCAGTAATCAATAAAGTCCCTAGCATTACAGAAGGTAAATTGTTCATGAGATTGGAAAGAACACTAATTAGTATGCCTGATGCAAAGCTTGCTGACATAAGACTTTGTGTCATAACTCCATCTAATATGGACATCATATAACTCGTTACACCTGTATTTTTTAGTGCGTAAACGGTCACATACATCCCAAAAGCAAAGACCAAAATATGCCAAGGGGCTTTCCATAAAACATCAACTGGACTTATTTTTAAACTTATCCAGCGAATTCCGATCAGTAATAAAGCTCCGGTAATAGCGATCCATTCGATTGAAAGACCGTATGCCGGCAAGATAAAGTAGCTCCCTCGAATGAGTACAACTAGAAAAATACACGTTCGGAATAGGGGCCAGTTCATCGATTCAACTGTTTTTTTCACACCTGATAGAGGATGACTTTTAAAAGTAGGATCAGATATCGAATCTTGGATGTCTGGTATTTTACGAGGAATTTCATTTCTAAATAACAAATACAAAAGTAAGCTTAATGTTGCAATACCAATCATCGAAGGAACAAAAGCTAAATTCGTATAGGACACTAAATTCAAACCGACCATCTGCAAGCCGATTAAGTTAGCGATGTTACTGACACCTATCGGCAAACTTGCAGACGTTGCAATAAACACACCCGCAAATAAGTAAGGTAGTTTTTGCTGTGGTTTAATACGAATGATTTGAACAATGTGTAAAATGATTGGCGTGGTGATGAGGATACTCCCGTCATTGTTAAAAAATACGGTCATTAAAAAACACAACAGCATAATCGACCAAAACAGACGAATACCCGATCCCTTAGCTCTTTTGACGACATTTAGAGCAGCCCAGCGAAATACTCCGATGCTTTCTAAGACAATACACATGACAATTGTCGATATGATGGTAATGGAAGGTCCGCTCACAATCTTAAAGATATAGACAATATCATGTAAAGGGACAATACCTGCTATAAACAAAAGAATCGCTCCGCTTATGGCAGGTATTGCTTCATTGATGCCTTGAGGTCTCCATAAGATACATAATGTGGTTAAGGCAAAAATCGCAAATGTATATACGATGAGACTATCATGCATTGGACTGAACCTCATTAATACGGAATTTCCTTTTCGCTTTCGTCACCATGTTTGTTGGAGCCACAGCCTTTTCGGTGGGAGGAGTTAATAGATGATAGAAGATTAAACCTGATCCCATCAATAGCGAAAATATGATCATGTCCACCCTCCTTTCCACAAGTTTAGGTAGAACGAATTTATCTTTTCTTATTTTGTAGGGCATTTTTTCGAATACGTCGATTGCGTTTTCTTGCAGCTACTTTTAAGCGTTCTTCAAATAACTTTTGAGCTTCACTTACGTCTTCCGTATTTTGTTCGTTTGACTCATTTTTGTCTGAATCTTTTTGTT
>JAHIWI010000359.1 GCA_018816185.1 Bacillota bacterium | reverse complement strand
GCTCATGGACGCCAAAACGATGGTGGTCGATCCTTGGTCGAATAAAGAACGGTTATTAGAATATCGAGATATTGTCATATTAATGCGTTCGATGACTTGGTCTGAGGATTTAACAGAAGAATTTAAGCAAGCTGGAATTCCATTGTATGCAGAATTGAAAAAAGGTTATTTTGATGCGTTAGAAGTAATGATTATGTTAAACACGCTTCGAATTGTCGACAATCCGTATCAAGATATTCCGCTCGCTTCCGTGTTGCGTGCACCGTTTGTTGGACTGACTGAATCGGAACTATCCCGCATTCGCTTATCCGCTCCAAAGGAACCTTTTTACGAAGCGTTAAAGCAGTTCGTACGAAAAGGTGAAAGTGGCATTAATCCGGCAACTGCTGAGAAATTACAGCGTTTTCTCTTGCAGTTTGAGGAGTGGCGTCACTTAGCGAGAAGAGGTTCACTGGCAGAATTAATTTGGCGTATTTACATGGACACGTACTATTATGAAATGGTCGGTGCTATGGCAAACGGTAAACAGCGCCAATCGAATTTACGAGCATTACATGACCGTGCCTTAGCTTATGAACAAACGTCGTTTAGAGGCTTGTTCCGTTTTCTTCGTTTTATTGACCGCATGAAAAAACGCGGCGATGATTTAGGAACAGCTCGTGCCATGAGCGAAAAAGAAAATGTGGTTCGCTTAATGACGATTCACTCATCTAAAGGACTTGAGTTTCCTTATGTGTTCATTGCAGGACTTGGCCGTGATTTCAATCAAATGGACTTCAATGAATTGTATTTATTTGACCAAACATTTGGTTTGGCTGTTAAAGCAATCGACCCTGAAAAACGAATTTCATACACGTCCTTGCCGTTTTTAGCAATGAAAGAAAAGAAACAACTAGAGCTGAAATCCGAGGAAATGCGTGTGTTATACGTAGCAATGACACGTGCTAAAGAGAAGCTACTATTAGTGGCAACCGTAAAAGATGTGGATAAAACTTTGTCCAAATGGGAAGATGCGAGTGTTGCAGCTGATACGATGCTCCCTGAATACGTACGTGCACGAGCAAAAGGCTTCCTGGATTGGATTGGTCCAGCCGTTGCGAGACACGCAGATTATGCGTCGTGGCAAGGCAGACCTAATGCGAACGGAATCGAGGATCCATCCAGTTGGTCATTTGAAACCGTTTATGTAGAACAATTGCGTCAAGACCATGTTGTCGTTGATATGCCTCAAATAGAGAGCATTCAGCAAGTGGTTACAGAAGATTTGAAGGCAGAAGTCGCTCGACGATTTGATACAGCTTATCCATTTGAACGAGCGATAACAAAACGCTCGAAGCAATCGGTAAGTGAATTAAAACGACTCGACCAACTGCGTCAAGAAGAAGAACCTGAATTTTTCAGACCCGCTCAAGTGAAGGAAGAAATGAAGAAATCGGTGTATAAGCGACCTGCTTTTATGCAACAAGGAGACAAAAAATTGTCTGCTGCTGAAATCGGGACCGCACTTCATACAACGATGCAACATCTTGATTTTTCGATGGACTCAAGTTCTCATTCGTTAACAGATTTCATTCAACAATTGGCAAATAAACAATTGTTAACCGTTGCGGAAGCGGGAACAGTAAATGTCTCGGCTATGCAGGCCTTCTTACAAAGTGAACTCGGCGAACGATTACGCCAAGCCAAACAAGTGTTACGCGAAGTGCCATTTACGTATGGTTTGACGGATGATGATGGCGATATTCAAATCCTTCAAGGGATAGCCGATTGTTTATTTGAAGAAGCAGATGGTAAATGGGTATTGCTCGACTATAAGACGGACCGAGTCAAAGGGGTACTGATTACGGAGAACGCCATAACGCGAGAAATGAATGTGCGCTACGGCTTGCAGTTGTCTTTATACAAAGAAGCCATTGAACAAATATTACGAATCACGATTAAAGAGAAAATCCTGTATTTATTTGATGCAGAGAAAACGTTGGTACTGGAGGATTCCCTGTGAATGTTGCACCCACTCAGTTGAGTGAACGAGTTGTCGCGCTAGATATGATGCGCGGCTTCTCGCTACTAGGTATTTTTATTGTGAATATGTTAGCTTTTCATACACCGTTTTACTACATCGATCCGTATACATGGTTTACAGTTCCTGCGGATCGTGATGCGTTTCAATGGATTGATATAGCGATTCAAGGAAGTGTGTACCCATTATTTTCGATGCTGTTTGGGTACGGACTTGCGATACAATTTACGAAAGCTAGGGAGCGGGGCGTTTCATTTCCAAAATTAGCATTACGTCGATTACTGGTGTTATTAGGTTTTGGGATTGTCCATGCGTTCTTTATATGGTC
>JAHIWI010000358.1 GCA_018816185.1 Bacillota bacterium | reverse complement strand
CTTGTGATTGAAACATATCAAGATTATATCCTTCCAAATGAAGACTTAGAAAATGGCGACTTAGACGCAAACTACTTCCAACATGTACCTTACTTAGAGTCACAAATTGCAGACCACGGGTATGAATTTGAAAATGCTGGTGGAATTCATATTGAGCCAATCGGTGTTTATTCAAAAAAATATGATTCTTTAGAAGAACTTCCAAACGGTGCGTCAATTCTAATTAGTAACTCAGTAGCTGATCATGGACGTATTCTATCGATGTTAGAAGCTGAAGGTTTAATCACACTTGCTGAAGGTATTGATAAAACAAAAGCTGAAGTGAAAGACATTGTCGACAATCCAAAAGATCTTCAATTCGAAGCAGAGTACGAAGCTGCTCTTCTTGTTCAATTATATGAGAACGAAGAAGGTGATGCCGTATTGATTAACTCAAACTACGCAATTGATGCTGGTATAAATCCTTTAGAGGATTCAATTGCGATTGAAAATACAGAGTCACCTTATGTAAATATTATTGCCGTTCAATCTGGTAATGAAGACAACGAAGAAATTAAAGCCTTAGTAGAAGTGTTAACTTCTAAAGAAATTCAAGACTTTATATTAGAAGAATGGGGCGGCTCAGTCGTACCAGTGAAATAAAGATATTTAAAGGTAAAGACGCCGAGAACTTCGGCGTCTTTTATTGTGGATGAATAAATTGATTGACAGAGTTAGAATGCTATAAAAATTAATTATTCCGCCTATTTTATAAGACGTTCACTTTAACAAGTAGGTGTGTTAAAGTGTTTTTATCTTTTTAGAGAGAACACTTGTACAATAGAGGAGGACATCAAGATGAAGATTAAAATTGGTTTACTTGCAAGAATCGCACTAGCAATTGCACTAGGAATTCTCTTTGGGTCAGTCGCGCCTGAAAGTTTAGTACGTCTACTTGCAACCTTTAATGGTTTGTTTGGTAACTTCTTAGGTTTCGTTGTGCCATTAATTATTATTGCTTTTATTGCTCCTGGAATTGCGCAATTAGGCAAAGGTTCAGGAAAGCTTTTAGGATTAGCAACATTTTTCGCCTATTCATCGACTATAGTAGCAGGTTTCCTAGCACTAGCGGTCAGCATGAACGTATTGCCAAACTTTATTAAACCTAATGCCGTAGGTTCTTTTGAAAATCCTGAAGAATTTTTAGCAACGGCTTTCTTCAAAGTAGATATGCCTCCAGCTTTTGGTATTATGAGTGCGTTATTATTAGCATTTATTTTTGGGATTGGAATGGCCGCTACAAAGAGTGATGTTCTATTAAAAGGTTTTACAGAATTTAACGTCATCATTGAAAAAGTAATCAATCATGTCATTATTCCATTACTACCAATACATATTTTTGGAATCTTTATGAATATGACATTTGGCGGACAAGTTGCGAAGATATTATCTGTATTTGCGGTTGTCTTTGTTATTGTTATTCTTTTACACTTTACAATGTTGATCCTACAATATTCATTCGCAGGTGCTTTAAATAAACAAAATCCATTTAGATTAATGAAAATCATGTCTCCTGCTTATTTTACAGCTCTAGGAACACAATCGTCCGCAGCGACAATTCCTGTAACTTTAAAACAAGCTCGAAAAACTGGGGCTTCTGAAAAAGTGACAGATTTCACAGTTCCTTTGTTTGCTACTATTCATTTATCAGGGAGTACGATTACACTAGTAACTTGTGCAATCGGGGTTCTTTTATTAAATGGAGAAAGCATTGAAATTACAAAAATTATTCCATTCATTTTCATGCTGGGTATTACAATGATTGCTGCTCCAGGAGTTCCAGGTGGAGCTGTTATGGCGGCGATTGGGTTACTTAGCTCAATGCTAGGTTTTAACGAAACAATGGTTGCATTAATGATTGCACTTTACCTTGCGCAGGATAGCTTTGGTACAGCTACAAATGTAACTGGTGATGGTGCATTATCCATGATTGTAGATCGATTTACTCGAGGTAAATCAATGGTATTAGAGAAAACTGAATCTTAATATTACGTCTATTCCGACTATTCGTCGTTTTGTTTACAGGTCAAATTTACTATGATAGGATAACAAAGCGTCATAGACGATATTAAAGGAGACGGTATATTATGAAAAAACTACTTTTATTACTTGCTGCAACTTCAATGATTCTTGCTGCATGTGGATCTAATGAGGACGAAGCTACAACAACTACAAATGCTTCACCAAAAGAAGAAAAAACAGATACGACAATTGATTTCATGAAATTTTACTTATCAATTTCACAAACAATCAATCAAGCTGATGCTGATTTGAATGCTTTCGAACTTGCTCAAGGAAAAGACGCTTTACCTGAAGGCGAAGAATTAACAGCTATGAAAGCAGCTGCAAAAACATCTGCTGACGAAACACTTGCAGCAGTTCAATCAATTGAAATTCCAGCAACACTTTCTGAACAAGAAAAAGAAATTGCTAGCGCATTATCGAAAATGCAAGAATCTTATACAATGAAATCAGAAGCATTAGCTTCTGAAGGAGAAGTTGTATTAGATGAAGCAAACGCAAAATTTGAAGAAGCAGATGCTGAACTAAATGTACTTTTAGAAGAAGCTGAATTAGCACCTTCAAGTATTTTAAAAGAAGTATCACTTTAAGAAAAAAAGTTGTCCGAGCAATCGGGCAGCTTTTTTTGTTTTTATTAAATAAAAATGTTTAGTAACGTTTTGCTTGGGTATACATATTAATGTGAAAGAAAACAACTACAAAAAAAGTTGAAAATTTGAAAGGAATGATTTACTATCCAATCACTAGACTTCACGTTTACCGAGAGAATGGATCAAGCTTTTAGAAGCACTCACGGAATTGGTTATGTTGATTATCAAAATAATGCTGAATTACGTATGCGTGTCGAAATGAATCGTGATCGTGACTATGAATTAGGTCAACAAGTAGTGGCTCGATTAGAAAGACAAGTACACCGTGATTTATAAATCATAATGTTAAGGCCAGTGGACTCTGTTCACTGGCTTTTTTTGTACAAATCCATAATAACTAGCTGTTTAGGAATGTCGAAAAGACGAGAAAAAGAGTTGACATCTGTTCTCAATTAGAAATGATTGAATGAAAATGACGTTGAAATTAAAAATGAGTTCATAAAACGTGCTAATTCTAGTGAAATTCTTACTTTTAAACCTTATACTTAGTATTTTTAATAGGGTTTAAAAGATTTGCATGGGCTCTAAATTTCAGTTAAGATTAGAATGATAATAAATTAAGAATGGTTTTTTCATTCATTTATACACTTGGAGGTAGTAAAATGTCGACTTTAGTTATTCAAGATCTTCATGTAGCCATTGATGGCAAGGAGATTCTTAAAGGGGTAAATCTAACAATTAATACAAATGAAATACATGCAATTATGGGACCTAATGGTACTGGTAAATCAACATTAGCTTCTGCGATCATGGGTCATCCTAAATATGAGGTAACATCTGGTTCAGTTCATTTAGACGGGGAAGATGTTTTAGAAATGGAAGTTGACGAGCGTGCACAAGCTGGTTTGTTTTTAGCTATGCAATACCCAAGCGAAATTACTGGGGTAACGAATGCCGATTTCCTACGTTCTGCAATTAATGCTCGTCGTGAAGAAGGCGATGAAATTTCTATTATGAAATTCATCCGTGATCTTGATAAAAAAATGGAATTTCTTGAAATGGATCAAGACATGGCACAGCGTTATTTAAATGAAGGATTCTCAGGTGGAGAAAAGAAACGTAACGAAATTCTTCAAATGATGATGATTCAACCAAAATTTGCTGTTTTAGATGAAATCGATTCTGGATTAGATATAGATGCATTGAAAGTTGTATCAAATGGTATTAATGAAATGCGTGGAGAAGGTTTTGGATGTTTAATCATTACTCATTACCAACGTCTTCTTAACTACATCACGCCTGATCATGTTCATGTCATGATGCAAGGTAAAGTAGTTAAATCTGGTGGACCAGAGCTAGCTCATAAATTAGAAGCTCAAGGTTATGACTGGATTAAGGATGAACTTGGAATTGAAGACGAAACTGTAGGTCAAGAAGCGTAAGGAAGGGAGACGAACAGCATGACGGTTGAAACGAAATTGGCATTAACCGAGCAAGATGTACGCTCCTATTCTGTTGCAAAACAAGAACCAAATTGGTTTGCGGAATACCGTATTCGTGCTCTAGGCGCGGCTGAGAATTTGCCGATGCCTACGCCAGATAAAACAAAAATAGACAAATGGAATTTTACTGACTTCCCAGTTCACTCGGTTGAGAGTGCAACGTTTTCTTCATTAGCTGAATTGCCTGAAGAAGTGAAAGCCATCGTTACTGAAGGTCAACAAAGCGTTTATATTCAACGTAATAATACACCTGCATTTATCCAAGTATCGGATGAATTAACTTCAAAAGGTGTTATTTTTACTGATATTCAAACAGCTATTCGTGATCATGAAAACCTTGTTAAAAAGTACTTCATGACAAATGGTGTTAAAGTTGATGAGCATAAGCTTACAAGTTTAAATGCAGCACTTTTAAATGGTGGTGTATTTGTATATGTTCCCAAAAATGTGGTTTTAGAAGAGCCGCTTCAAGCTGTTTTCATGCTTGATGATGCGCAAACTTCTTTATTCAACCATACAATTGTTGTTGCTGATACGAATAGCTCGGTAACTTATGTAGAAAACTATCTATCAACGGTAGAAAATGCAACTGGAATCGTGAATATTATTTCAGAAGTATTTGCTGAAGATAATGCTTCTGTCACATATGGTGCAGTTGATGTATTAGATAAAGGGATTACAACTTATGTGAACCGACGCGGTGTTGCAAATCGTAATTCTCGTATTGAATGGGCATTAGGCTTAATGAATGACGGAGATACGATTTCAGAAAACGTTACTCATTTAGTTGGTGATGCTTCATATGGTGATACGAAAACGGTTGTAGTTGGACGCGGCAAGCAAAAACAAAACTTTACAACCAAAGTTATTCATTGGGGTAAACATTCAGAAGGTTATATCCTTAAGCATGGAGTTATGAAGGATGAAGCTTCTTCTATCTTTAATGGGATTGGAAAGATCGAGCATGGTGCTACAAAAGCTAATGCTGAGCAAGAATCACGTGTCTTGATGTTAAATGAAAAAGCACGCGGAGATGCTAATCCAATTTTATTAATTGATGAAGATGATGTAACTGCAGGTCATGCTGCTTCTGTTGGTAGAGTGGATCCACTACAACTTTATTACCTAATGAGTCGTGGTATTTCAAAACAAAATGCAGAGCGTTTAGTCATTCATGGTTTCCTTGCACCGGTTGTTAGTATTTTGCCTATCGAAGGCGTTAAAAAGCAGCTGACGGAGGTTATTGAAAGGAAAGTGCGATAATGATCAGTAAAGACATTCGAAGCTATTTTCCAATATTAAATCAAGAAGTAAATGGACATCCTTTAGTCTATTTAGACAGTGCGGCAACTTCACAAAAACCAATTCAAGTTATTGAAGCTTTGAGTAATTACTATGGATTAGACAATTCAAATGTGCATCGCGGTGTGCATACGCTTGGAAACCGTGCGACGGAAAGTTATGAAGGAGCACGTGAAAAGGTGCGGAAATTCATTTCTGCGAAATCGACGGAAGAAATCATTTTCATGCGTGGTACAACGACAGCTATTAATACAGTTGCTCAAAGTTATGGTGGAGCAAATGTTGAAGAAGGTGACGAAATTGTCATCACGTATATGGAACACCATTCAAATATTATTCCTTGGCAACAGTTAGCGAAGGCAAAGGGTGCAATTCTTAAATATGTGGATCTTGAAGAGGATGGGACCTTATCACTTGAAAAAGTGAGAGAAACCATTACTGAAAAGACCAAAATTGTATCCATTATGTACGTATCTAATGTTCTAGGGACAATGAATCCTATCAAAGAAATCGCACAAATTGCTCATGAGCATGGTGCTATTATGGTAGTGGATGGTGCTCAAGCTGCACCTCATCTAAAAATTGATGTTCAAGATTTGGATTGTGACTTCTTTGCATTTTCAGGACATAAAATGTGTGGTCCTACTGGGATTGGCGTTTTATATGGCAAAAAGGCTTTATTAGAAGTAATGGAGCCTGTTGAGTTTGGTGGAGAAATGATCGATTTTGTTGATCTATATGACTCCACATGGAAAGAACTTCCGTGGAAATTCGAAGGAGGAACACCAATAATTGCAGGGGCAGTTGGACTTGCAGCAGCTATTGATTTCCTTGAAGAGATTGGTTTAGATGAAATTGAGAAACACGAACATCATTTGGCAGCATATGCAATGGATAGAATGTCCACAATTGATGGTTTAACCATTTACGGACCAAAAGATCCTCAAAAAAGAGCAGGACTCGTTACATTTAACTTAAATGACGTTCATCCTCATGATGTAGCTACTGTATTAGATATGCGTGGAATTGCAGTTCGTGCTGGACATCATTGTGCACAACCACTTATGAAGTGGTTGCAAGTAAGTGCAACAGCTCGTGCCAGTTTCTATGTGTACAATTCAGAAGAAGATATTGACCTACTTGTCAAAGGATTGAACACTGCAAAGGAGTATTTTAACGATGTCTTTTAATAATTTAGATCAGCTTTATCGAACAGTCATCATGGACCATTACAAGAATCCTCGTAACAAAGGAACACTTGAGGATGGAAGTGTGACGATTGATATGAATAACCCTACTTGTGGGGATCGTATACATTTAACACTTCAAGTTGAAAACGGACTTGTAGAAAATGCTAAGTTTGATGGTGAAGGATGTTCCATTTCTATGTCTTCAGCTTCTATGATGACGCAAGCAGTCAAAGGAAAGAGCATTGATGAAGCCTTAAAACTTTCAACTATATTTTCGGATATGATGTTAGGCAAAGAATACGACGATTCGATCGATTTAGGCGATATAGAAGCTTTATCCGGAGTAGCTAAATTTCCAGCACGTATCAAATGTGCAACTTTAGCATGGAAAGCGATGGAAAAAGGTGTATCGAACGACGAAACGCAATCATAAACAGAACGGAGGAAAAGACGATGGCAAAAAAAATGCCTGAAATCGGCGATTATAAATACGGTTTCCACGATAAGGATGTATCTGTATTCCGTTCAAAACGTGGTCTTACACGTGAAATAGTCGAAACAATTTCAAATATGAAAGAAGAACCGCAATGGATGTTGGATTATCGTTTAAAATCTTTAGAGATTTTCTACTCTAAACCAATGCCACAGTGGGGTGGCGATATGTCATCTTTAAATTTCGATGAAATTACGTACTATGTAAAACCATCTGAAATGACACAAACTTCTTGGGATGAAGTTCCTGAAGAAATTAAACGTACTTTTGATAAACTTGGAATTCCTGAAGCAGAACAAAAATATTTAGCTGGTGTATCTGCTCAATATGAATCTGAAGTTGTTTATCACAATATGAAAAAAGAATTAGAAGATATGGGGATCATCTTTAAAGATACAGGCTCAGCTCTTCTTGAAAATGAAGAATTGTTTAAAAAGCATTGGGCTACTGTAATTCCTAATACTGACAACAAATTCGCTGCACTAAACTCAGCAGTTTGGTCAGGTGGATCATTTATTTATGTACCACCGGGTATTAAAGTAGATACGCCATTACAAGCGTATTTCCGTATTAACTCAGAAAACATGGGTCAATTCGAACGTACTTTAATCATTGTTGACGAAGGCGCGTCAGTTCACTATGTAGAGGGTTGTACGGCACCTGTTTATACAACGAACTCACTTCACAGTGCGGTAGTTGAAATTATCATTAAAAAAGATGCATATTGCCGTTACACAACGATTCAAAACTGGGCAAATAACGTTTATAACCTAGTAACGAAACGTGCAGTATGTGAAGAAAATGCAACAATGGAATGGATTGATGGAAACATTGGTTCTAAGTTAACAATGAAATATCCAGCGGTCATCTTAAAAGGTGAAGGTTCTCGTGGGATGACATTATCTATTGCACTTGCAGGTAAAGGGCAACATCAAGATGCTGGAGCTAAAATGATTCACTTAGCACCTAACACATCTTCAACAATTATTTCTAAATCAATCTCTAAACAAGGTGGTAAGGTTACTTACCGTGGGATTGTTCGTTTTGGACCTAAAGCTTCAGGTGCACGTTCAAATATCGAATGTGATACGTTGATTATGGATAATCAATCGACTTCTGATACGATTCCTTATAACGAAATTTTAAATGACAATGTGTCGTTAGAGCATGAAGCAAAAGTTTCTAAAGTTTCTGAAGAGCAATTGTTCTACTTAATGAGCAGAGGAATCTCTGAAGAAGAAGCGACAGAAATGATTGTTATGGGCTTCATCGAACCATTCACAAAAGAATTACCGATGGAATATGCGGTAGAAATGAACCGACTAATTAAATTCGAAATGGAAGGCTCAATCGGCTAACCTTCGAATAACCTTAACCTCGCCTTTTGGCGGGGTTTTCTTTTTTATTTAATGGGAATTTAGTGTTTTAATTGAAAAGAATGTTGTCTTGAAAAATACATTTTCTCTAAAAAAAGTAGCTGATTTACATTTTAGCGGACGCTTTCCGGGGAGGCCAACAGGAGGTTGGTTTCAAAGACGTTGCCACAGGACGTGGCGTTTTTAGTCTTTGTTCTACAATTAGCCGCTTCCCTCGCGATGCTCAGTCCAGGGTCTAAAGGCTCGTGCTAATCCCCTCGGAGTCGCCGCTACCATTTCAATCAG
>JAHIWI010000357.1 GCA_018816185.1 Bacillota bacterium | reverse complement strand
CCAAGGGGCAACAGAAGGAATCTTTACCGAAAATGTTGGCACATTAACAAATGATTTCTTCGTCAACCTATTAGATATGAACATTGAATGGACGCCAGCAGGTTTCAATAAATACGAAGGTAAAAACCGTGTGACAGGTGATGTCGTTCGCACTGCAACACGTTTTGACTTAGTATTCGGCTCTAATTCCATTCTGCGTGCAATTACCGAAGTATACGCACAAGATGACAATAAAGAAAGATTCGTTCGTGATTTCATCCAAGCTTGGAGCAAAGTGATGAATGCCGATCGTTTTGACTTGCAAAATTAATTAGAAGAAATCCTAGTCAGAGTATAACGCTGATTAGGATTTTTTTTGAATACTGAAAAGCAATGAATAAGTCAATGAAATATACCGAGCCTTCTGTTTTAACAAACAGAAGGCTCAGCTTGATACTTTAAAAAATAAACCGCTATTTTACTTTAATTACAATTTTTCCTCGAGCATGATGAGTTTCACTTAAAGCATGTGCAGCTTGTAGTGATTTTTCATTAAAATCAAACGTTTCGCCAACAATCGCTTTTAGTTCTCCCGCCTCAAACATGTCTGCTAGCTTTTGTAATTGTTCGCCTTTGGGATCAAGCCACAAAAAACCTGCCTCAACATCATTTTTTTGGGCTTCTTCATCATTTGGAGGTTGTGCAATTGAAACAAGTTTACCTTTTGGTTTTAATACTTTATAACTTTTCGATTGAACGTCTCCGCCCATTGAATCTAAAACAAAGTCATAATCATGTAGGATTTCGCTAAAATCTTCAAGTTGATAATTAATTACTTGGTCTGCACCTAATGACATTACAAACTCCTCGTTTTTTTCGCTTGCAGTCGTTGTAACGTAAGCACCAAAGGATTTAGCAATTTGAATTGCAAAGTTTCCAACACCACCAGCACCCGCATGAATAAGCACTTTATCATCTTTCTTTACACCTGCAAAGTCAACTAGACATTGCCATGCAGTAAGTCCAGCTAAAGGAATAGCAGCAGCTTCTTCAAAACTCATCGAAGCTGGCATTTTGGCAAGTAAATTCTCATCCACTGGAACAAATTCGGCGTAGGTTCCTTGTCTTGTAGTTGCAGGTCTAGTAAAGACTCGCTCACCTACTTCAAAGTTAGTAACATTATTTCCTTTTTCCACAATGATTCCTGCAGCATCCCATCCGAGGATAATTGGAAATTCAAAAGGTAGCATTTCTTTTAGATAACCTGCACGAACTTTCCAATCAATCGGGTTAATGGATGTTGCATGAATTTCAAGTAGTACTTGATCATCTTGAATTGCCGGAAGCTCTACTTCTCTTTCTGTTAACACATTTTTGTCTCCATATTGATCAATCACTATTGCTTTCAAGTGATAACCTCCTTGTAGGTTCTTTGAAATTTTCAAGAAAAATTCATCTAATTCTTCCAAATATAAGAATGGGTTGGACATATTTTTTGCGTGAATAAAAGCCCCATTAAACTCGCTTCTCTTTCATTTTTAGCGGAGTTTTTAAAACTTGAATAAGGAAGTAACCCTCAAATGTTACAGCACGTATTTAAATGTAAAATATTGTGGATCACATTTTTATGAATTTAAGATACGCGTGCGACTCGTGTATTATCTTACCCTTATAAAGAAATATTAAACGAAATTTGCTGTACCGGTCACTAAGAACAAAGGTGGATAAATAAAAAAGTACTGAGTCAATTTGCAAGATTCTCTACAAAAACACGAGATTAGACCTTGAGATAGTATTCCGTGCTCTCCTTTGAGTGGAAAAATACAGGAGATATTTACTGTATATTTTGTTATGGTATATATATAAATACCTACACTATTACTAGACAATGGATATGAAACTAATTAATCCAAATGGACAAATATAAATTAACATGAACAAGTGAGTGTTTGTGGTAAGAGGAGGGATTTTTTTGATAGCATTAATTAATGATTTATTTATAAATCTGTGTGTTCTTATTTCTTTGATTTTTATCTATTTACAATTGAGATGGAAGAGTAATTTAGAAAAAAAGTCTTACATCTTCTCAGTAATAATAGATGGGTTTGCAGGAGGTCTATTAGGATTTATTTTAATGAATTTTTCTATTCAGGTAACAACTGAAACGATTGTTGACTTACGCTATGTACCAGTGATGCTGATCATTATGTTTATAGGCGTACCTCAAGCTGTGATTAGTGCCATTTTAATCATAATTAGTAGGTTTCTATTGGGTATAACGACATCTGCTATTGGTGCTATGATCTTAATGGTTATTTTAATTTTAGGTTATATCATAATTAATAAATTTTATAAAAAATATACGATTAATCAAAATGTATTAAGACAAAGCTTGTCTTATATAATATTCTCTAATTTTGTATTTAGCATAATCATATCTGTTCTTGTAAAAGACTTTATAGTGTTAACAAGTTTAATCCCTTCCTATTGGATGATCTCTATTATTGGTGGTCTTATTTCTGTTTTCTTTGTCGAGTATGTACTCAAAACACAGTATCTATTAATGAAGTATGAAAAAGAATCAACCACTGACTTTCTGACTGGTTTAAACAATGTACGGCAATTCGATGCTATTTGGAATACACTCATTAGTAACGCTACTGTTAAAAATGAAAGGCTATCATTATTAATGATAGATATAGACCATTTTAAACATGTCAATGACACTTTTGGACACCCAATTGGTGATAGCATTTTAGTTGAGTTAGGGCAGATTTTAAAAGAAGCTTCTCGTTCATTTGATGTTGTTTCTAGAAACGGGGGAGAGGAATTTTCCGTTATCCTACCGGATTGCCCAAATCATCAAGCAATCGAAATAGCAGAACGAATAAGGCGAGAAGTAGAAATACACAATTTTCAAGTATCACATAAAGAATCGATTCACATAACTGTCTCAATTGGTGTGGCAACATATCCGGAAACTGTAAACGATACGGATCAAATTGTGGATATTGCAGATGAATGTTTATACAAGGCAAAACGTACAGGAAGAAATAAAGTTTGTGCAAATCATAATGAAGAATTTTAAGTAATCGAACATTTCTAATACGTAAGGAAGAATTTTTTAGTACTTCTGTTATATGAAATCAGATTGGCTTGTTCAGTAAAATGAGAAGTTGAGAGTGAACGAATAAGATACTAAAAATAGGTAAGGAAACACAAAAAAAGATAGAGAGTCGATATGACTCTCTATGCTAATGAAAGTATCACGAAATGACAGTTCAAGTATTTAAGGCTATAATAATAAGCATTGTAATCACCCTTCACCTTCGAGAAAGGGGTTTTTTTTTGATTAAATTACATGATGTCAGTAAAAGTTTTGGTCGATTTCAGGCGATTAAATCTGTTTCGTTGACGATAGATAAAGGTGAGATTCATGGCATTATCGGTGCAAGTGGAGCGGGTAAATCCACTTTGTTGAGGCTAATGAATTTGTTGGAAATTCCCGATGACGGTGAAGTCGAAATCAATGGTCAAAACTTAACAAATTTGAGTAGTAAGGATCTTCGACAAGAACGAAAATCGATCGGGATGATTTTTCAACATTTTAATTTAGTGGCGAATAAAACGGTTTATGAGAATGTAGCTGTATCCTTACAATTAGCGAGCTTTCCAAGGAAAGAACGGAAAAGTCGCGTGATGACCTGTCTTGAATTTGTAGGATTAGAGACTTTTTGTGGAAAATATCCTGCACAATTAAGTGGCGGAGAAAAGCAACGTGTTGCGATCGCAAGAGCCCTAGCGAATAGTCCCCGAGTTTTGTTATGTGATGAACCTACCTCTTCTCTTGATCCCAATACAACTGCTGAAATATTAGGGGTATTAGAAGATGTCAATAAAAAACTAGGTGTTACAATTGTCATTGTCAGTCATGAGATGGAAGTAATTAAAGGCATTTGTAATCGCGTTACCGTCCTTGCAAATGGCGAAATCTATGACACCGTGTTAATTGAACCAAGTAGAATTCAAATGATGGATAATAGCCCTAGATACTTTGTCGAGCAACTAACAGAGGGTAGGGTGATAGCCGATGCCTGAGATATTAATACAATATGAAGCAGAAATCTTATCATCTATCGGAGAAACCTTTATAATGGTGGGTGTCTCCATCTTAGCGGCGATTCTTTTAGGTCTGCCGGTTGGAACGTTCCTATTCCTATTAAGGAAGGGGCAAGTGCTTGAAAACCGTTTCGCGTTTTCAGCTTTGAATTTATTGGTGAATATCATACGTTCTTTTCCGTTTTTATTGTTAGTTGTTTTTTTAATTCCTTTTACAAGGTTCGTCATTGGAACGGCTATTGGAACTGCGGCAGCAACAGTTCCGTTAGCAATAATAGCAATTGCGCATTATTCGAGATTAGTCGAACAAGCTTTACTGGACGTACCAAAAGGGGTAATGGAAGCTGCCATTTCGATGGGTGCTTCTGTTAAAGAAATAATCGTTAAGTTTCTGTATGTGGAGGCTCGTTCGGGACTGGTTCTCGGGTTAACAACATCGATTATTAGTTTCATTTCCTATTCGACGATTATGGGAGTCGTCGGAGGCGGTGGTATTGGGGACTTTGCCATTCGATATGGCTATCAACAATTTAAAACAGACTTAATGATTTACATGATTATTATTATGGTCATACTGGTACAACTAATCCAATTCACTGGAACAACTGTATCAAGACTAATTGATAAAAGATAAACAATAGGAGGAAATATGAAAAAATTACTTTTACTACTAACAATGTTCGTACTTATTTTAGCTGGATGTGGCAAACAGGATGAGAAGACAGATAAAGAAAATGTCCAAGAAAAGGATCAAGAAGAAGTAACGTTGAAAGTAGCTTCTTTGATTCCCCCAATGACCGAAATTTTGGAGCTTGTTAAACCAAAACTGGCAGAGGAATCCATTAATCTTGAAATCGTTGTTTTAGGAGACAATGTTCAACCTAACACTGCCCTTGCAGCAAAAGAAGTGGAT
Organism: Bacillota bacterium; assembly: GCA_018816185.1. Lineage (GTDB taxonomy): Bacteria > Bacillota > Bacilli > Bacillales_A > Planococcaceae > Paenisporosarcina. Next base: position 1,395 of record JAHIWI010000357.1, on the reverse strand, counting down.
GCTAATTTCTTTCAACATGTACCTTATATGGAAGAATTCAATCGAAACAATGATTCAAACTTAGTGCCAATCGAACCGATCTATTTTGCAAATTATGGTACATATTCAAAAGACTACAAATCGATGGAAGAATTACCTGAAGGTGCTGTCATTGCCATTGCCAATGACGTATCAAATATTGATCGTTCGTTGTCATTACTAGCACAACATGATGTCATTACGTTAAAAGAAAAAACAGGTTCATATTATACGACAGCCGATATTGACGAAAATCCAAAGAATTATAAGTTTGAGGAAGTCGATTTGTTAATGTTAGCGAGAATGTATGATGACGCTGATGCGGTAGTTATGACACCTGCTTATGCAGCACCACTTGGATTGACACCAAAAAGTGACGCGCTTCTAACTGAAGGTGATGAAAATGACTTTGCGATTACGTTAGTGGCTCGCAAGGATAATGAAGATTCAGAGGCCATTAAAAAACTAGCTGAAGCTATGACTAGCCCAGAAGTACGCAAGTTTTTAGAAGGAAATTATGATGAAACGGCAATTCCAGCTTTCAAATAACAAATTAGAAAGGGCTATTCGAGTTGATTTCCAACTTAGAATAGTCCTTTTTTATAATAAAGAGATCAGTAAAGTTCACTAATAGAAAAAACATATATCATTTGAAGTCGCACCATTAAAACAATTTTTAGTTTCACCGACCGCTTAATATGTGTTCTTAGGACCTGCTGTATAAACATTTGTTTCTAAATAGCTTATAATGCTAGGTAGTCGGAATGTTTTAATCTATATAAAATTGTATTACACTATAATATGGACATCATTGAAACAGAAAAGGTGTGTGACTAGGTCTCGCCTAGGCTTTGTGTGTATCCTAAGCAGGAGCGCCTACATCCGTTCTGCAATTTTAGGGTAAGGATGGTTGGTAAAAATGAGCATTGAACAAAAAAATACAGACGTCATCTTAATTGGTGCCGGAATTATGAGTGCGACTTTAGGAACTCTTTTAAAAGAATTAGTACCAGAATGGAATATTACCGTTTTTGAGAAGCTTGAGAGTGCGGGAGAAGAAAGCTCGAATGAGTGGAATAACGCCGGAACAGGGCATGCCGCATTGTGCGAACTGAACTATACAAGTGTAAAGCCAGATGGGTCAATAGATATTAGTAAAGCGATTCAAATTAATGAACAGTTTCAACTTTCGATGCAGTTTTGGTCTCACCTTGTTAAAAACAAATTGATCAGCAATCCGCAAGACTTCATCATGCAATTGCCTCATATGAGTATGGTACAAGGGGAACAAAATATTGCTTTTTTAAAGAAACGCTTTGAAGCCATGTCAAATAATCCTCTTTTTCAGAACATGGAATTCTCCGATGACCATGAAAT
>JAHIWI010000356.1 GCA_018816185.1 Bacillota bacterium | reverse complement strand
ATTAGCTATGGCCGTTAACGTGAAAGGCGAAAATCAAGGACTTGCGCTTACACAGGTATTTTCTTTAGGCGGTGCAGTGTTAGCTGGACTTTGGTTTCCCTTTGAAATGCTTCCTTCATTCGCAAGAGCAATTGGTATTTTTACCCCACAATACTGGGCTCAGACCGGTTTACAAAATATCATGGTGCGAGGAGCAGATGTAAGTGATATTTGGCAAGGTCTACTCGTGTTATTAGGCTATGGAGTGTTTGGAATTTTAATTGCATTAGTAAGGTTCAAATATTTCATTAAGACAGCGATTAGTTAATCTTTTCTAAAAATCCGTCACCTTTTTAAGGATGACGGTTTTTTTATTGAAAGATTGGGTGATTCGGGTGAGCTTTCACTTTCGATCGACACTCTTGCTCTTTCAAATGACTATCTTGCTCTTTCATCTTGGAACCTTTCACTCAAATCAGCATCCTATGAGCGTTTACCCAGCTACTTCCAATTTCCCCGCCTTACTATTGCATTTCTATCTAATGTATTGAGTAAGAGTATATAAAAAAGAGGCTACAGTCATTCAGTTCTCACTGAATTTCTAGATAGCCTCTTTACTACTTATTTAATCTTAACTGTTCGCTTCTCTTCAACAGGAACGGAAACATATAGTGTTTTCGTTTTTGTATCATAGAAGTAAGAACGTTTTGTAGCATTTACAGCTTCAAGCGTATTTACAGCTTTATACTTATGGTTAGCCGCTTGAACTTTTTTCGGTTGTTTTACATTGTTTAATTTTAAAGTGTATTGTGTTAAATCAGATTTGAAATTCTGTTTAAGTACTTTCTGATCAAACGTAATTTCGTTTTTCTTGTTTACCACGGTAAATTTCGTTTCGTTAAATTTCCCTGATTGGTAGTCAAGACTCTTCGCATCATCCTCATAGAACGTGTACTCCGATTTATCTGTTACATACGTGTCTAATGTTAGATTTGTTAGCTCATTTTGATCTGTATATTGTTGAATTTCTCTAGTAGGAATAATGCTGTTTTTCTTCACGAAAATCGGCATTGTTTCTAAAGGTGCTCCAACAGTAATTGTTTGTCCACCTTTATACTCCACTTTTGAATTGAAATCAACCCAAGTTTCGCCTTCAGGTAAGTAAACTTCACGAGAAGTTTGACCTTCATTAATGACCGGTGCAAGCATCATGCTATCACCAAACATATATTGATCACTAATATCGTATGTGTTTGGATCTTCTTGGAAATGATAAACAAGTGGTTGTTGTACAGGTTTACCTGTTTCAGTTGAATCTTGGAAAGCATTGTATAGGTAAGGAAGTAATTGATATCTCATTTCAATATATTTCTTAGAGATTTTCTCAACTTCTGGACCAAACGCCCATGGTTCTTGACCTTGTTTCACTGCCGCTTTTGCATCACTATCGTAATGAATACGTGCAAACGGTAAGAATGCACCTACTTGAATCCAACGTGCAAAAAGTTCTGCATCTGGACGTGAAGCAAATCCACCAATATCATTACCAACGAATGAAATACCAGACATACCAGCATTCATATTCATAGGAATCGACATTTGTAAGTGTTCCCAGTTACTTACGTTATCACCTGTCCATAGAGCTGCGAAACGTTGTGTTCCTGAATACATATCACGTGTTAAAACAAAAGGACGTTCGTTCGGCTTATGCATTTTGAATGCATCGTAAGTAGCTTCTGCTTCGTCATGTCCGTATAGATTGTGGTACTCCGTGTGAATAATTTTATTGTCATCGTAGCCAAAGTAATTATCTAAAGGCATTGTATGATTATAAATTCCACCATCTAAAAAGACAGCTGGTTCGTTCATGTCATTCCAAATACCATCGATACCTTCATCGAATAATACGTCATGATTTTTTGCCCACCAGTCACGAACTTCTTGTTTTGAGAAGTCAGGGAAAGCTGAGTCTCCTGGCCATACAGGTCCAATGAAAGGTGTTCCATCCGCATTTTTTGCCCAGAAGTCATTTTTAGTTCCTTCTTGGTAAATACGATAGTTTTCATCTTGTTTTACAGCTGGATCATTAATAGCGATTGCTTTAAATCCTGGCATAGATTTTAATTTCTTAAGAGCATCCTTGTATTCTTGAGTCCAAGTAAATACACGGTATTCATCCATATAGTCAATGTCAAAATGCATCGTGTCTAATGGGATTTCTTTGTCGCGATATGTTTGCGCAACATCTGTAATCTCATCTGCTGTATATCCCCACTTACTTTGGTGAAGACCTAAAGTCCATTCAGCAGGCATTTCCATTTTTCCTGTTATTTCTGTATAACGATCAAGTACGTCTGATACTTCTGGTCCGTACATGAAATAATATGTTAGCTTCCCACCATTTGCATAGAAATAGTAGTAGTCGTCTGATTCACTTGCCATTTCAAAGTATGATCGATGTGTGTTATCAAAGAAAATACCATATGCTTTTTCATTTTTTAATCCCATAAAAAACGGAATCGATGTGTAAAGATACTTTGTATCTTTTGTATATGAGTATGCATCTGTATTCCAGTGCCCGATACTTTTGCCTCGTTTGTTAAATTCAAGACCTGATTGTTCACCAAAACCATAGAAATCTTCATTTTTATCGGTTTTCTTGAATACATAGGGTTTGCCATCTTCATAACCTGAAGTGCCTCCTGCTCCCATGTAATCTTCATTAATCACATTGCCTTTTTTATCCGTAAACTTAATACCAAAAGGAGTTTTTTTGATGGTCACATTTAATTCTTTTGTAGAAAGTGTGAGACGATCTTTGGAATCTTTCGTGGAGAATTTAGGAGTTTTCCATTTTGTTTTTGCAATTCCGCGAGACGTATATTCTTTTTCCCCTTTTTTCACAACAGAGATTTTAACTAAGTCATCTGCGAACACGCGAATATAGGCTTCATTTGTTCCTAGGTCTAGCTTTACTCCATCTTCCAATTTTTCAAAAGATTTGACGGAAAGCTTTTGTAAATTTTCTTTCTTTAATGGTGTATCTGCTTCTGGCTGAGTTACTGCTGCCATTGCAGTTGTTAATGTCGTTGAGAGAGTAAGTATAAAAGCTAATGAGAAAATTACTAAAACTCTCAACAATTGTTTACTGTTTTTCATGTATGCACCTCTTCTTTTTTATTACTTGTAGAAATATAACGAAGACATGGACCCACCGTCAAAGAATTTAAACATTCAAAGAAACCTTGAAAACACTGGTGTCGAATGACCTAACGAGTTGTCACTTCAGCTTGTTAACGTGCTAACGCGAAAGGTGTAAGCAGTTTCATTTAAGATTTAAAAAGAACCATATGAACTAGAGAATGATAGAGAAACCACTACTTATTATTCCCCTATAATATATACTGATTGTTACATCCTAGTTTTAATATTGGATATAAATGGCATGAGAAAAATAATTAATTTAGGACAAGATAATTTATTGAAGAAACAAATTTAAAGGGGTGCTAATAATATGGCGTTGGAATGGTTTAACAGAGTAACTGGCGAACTTCAAGAACAGCTTGAATCCATTTGTGAAGAGTATGACCAAATTGGTCATAT
>JAHIWI010000080.1 GCA_018816185.1 Bacillota bacterium | reverse complement strand
TTAACGTAAACTAGTCTATACTTGCTTACTCGGAGTTGAAGAAATTGTAAACCGTTAAGACTCATGATAAACTTTAAAAAACATTATCTCGAATTCGAGATATATTATGTATCGGAGGTTTTAGTATGAAATTAGCAGGCATTCATCATGTTTCTGCACTGACAGCAAATGCAGAAAGAAACCATGATTTCTTTACACGGATTTTAGGCATGCGATTAGTGAAAAAAAGTGTCAATCAAGATAATCCATCTTCTTATCATTTGTTTTATGCAGATGCAGTTGGAACACCGGGAACGGATATGACGTATTTTGATATTCCGAATGCAGCAAAAACAACACCGGGTGTTTCGAGTATTAGTAATACTTCTTTTAGAGTGAAGAGCGAGGAAGCATTACAGTATTGGCAAAAACGATTTACGGAATACCAAGTTCCATTTGAAGCTATCGTTGATCGATTCGGTAGAAAAACCATGTACTTTGAAGACTTCGAAGGATCTCGACTCATGTTAGTCGTTGATGATGGACTGGGTGTACCTTATGGAATACCTTGGGCGGGAGCAAGTGTGCCCGAAGAATTTGCTCTAGTTGGTCTTGGTCATGTCACACTTACAGTACGTCGTGCAGAACAAACGCAATTAGTGTTAACAGAAGTACTCGGATTTAAAAAAGTTGGATCTTATGCATCATTAGTAGATGGTATGCCAGATATTACTGTGTTCTCTGTTGGTGAAGGAGGTCCAGCTTCTGAGGTTCATATCGAAGAACGGTCAGATTTGCCGATGGAAAGACCTGGTCGGGGAAGTGTTCATCACGTAGCGTTTCGAGTTAAAACGATGGAAGAATACGATCAATGGGATGCTTTCTTACGTTCGAAAGGTTTCATGACGTCAGGAAAAGTGGATCGATACTACTTTAAATCCATCTATTTCCGCGAGCCGAATGGTATCCTCTATGAATTGGCAACGGATGAACCCGGATTTGCAACAGATGAATCAATGGACGTTTTAGGGGAGAGACTAGCATTGCCCCCATTTTTAGAACCACAACGTGATCAAATCGAAGCGAAATTGCGTCCACTAACATTAAAAGAATAAATTATGCTAGACTGAAAAAAAGGAGTGGTGAAATGGAATTCCAATTTAAAGAATTAGGTCATGATGCATATGCGTATGTGTATGAAAAAGATGGTCAAACTTTAGGGGAAATTACGTGGACATTATTAGGTGATGTAATGGTGATGGATCATACTTTTGTTTCTCCCTCTCTAAGAGGTAAGGGTGTAGCAAAAGAGTTGCTAGATCATGCAGCAAAATTTGCTCGTGAAAAGGATTTAAAAATGGAAGCAGTTTGTTCGTATGTTGTCACTGCTTTTGAAAAATCATCTGAATACGAAGACATTAAGGCATAATTAAAAGGCAATCCGCTAATTATTAGTAGTGGATTGCCTTTTATGTATTCTTGTCCATTGTCATATAGTTACTCCTCACATTTGAGTGAATACAAATAAAAATCCTGTTAATACAGAAGCACCTACCATTGTGTACATGAAATCTGCTTGGTTAAATACTAATTTCTCTTTCATTTTTCATCTGCTCCTTTCAAGTTGGTGTTACTAAATATATACCCACCAATTTATACCTATAAACATGTTTATTCTAAAATTCTGTAGGGAATGATAAAAATATGAAACCAATAAACAATTTGTTTCGTATTATTTAAAGTAGATTTAAAGGAGAGGTGAATGATTTGAGCAGAACTGGTGAAGTAGCATTAGGTATTATAGGGACTATTTTAAATGTCATTTTATTAATTATCGTAACTCTAGCTGTTTTCAGTGCCAGTGCGTTGAACACAACTGAAGTTCAAAACATGATTGAAACAGAAATCATGGCTGACCCTACGTTGACTCCACAAGAAATGGAATATACGAAAGATATTCTTGCTGGTGGAATGGATGTAGTTGGAGTAGTTGGTTGGGTATTTGTAGCCTTACTATTACTTAGTGTCATTCTAAGCATCATTGCAGTTGTAAAAGTTTCGAAGAATAAGAGTCCAAAAACGGCGGGGATTTTATTTATCTTTGCTGGATTGTTATCAGGTATTCTTTTATTAGCTCCAATTTTATTCTACATTGCAGCGATTATGTGTTTTGTAAGAAAAACACCAGTGCACTATGTAGAAGATCCTTATTACCGTACGGAAGCTGAAACAGAAACACACACAACGACAACGCCGCATCAACCGTTGTAAATAAAACAAAAACACCTGTCAAATTAATTTTTGACAGGTGTTTTTATGTAATAAACATATTTTGCAGTGCTTAATGGATGGCCTTCAAAATATTCATCGAATTCTTCTAATAGTTCAAAGCCGCTTGCTTCATAAAATAATCGGCCTTTTTCATTTAAACTTTCAACATATACAAAAAGCTGATTGGCATCTTGAATTTTCTCAAGACCTATTTGTAGCAATTTTTTACCGAATCCGAATTTTTGATGATTCGGATGCATATAAATAGCAGTTAATTCTGCATCTCCATCTTCATCGACTCTAGTAAAGTTTGCAAAACCTACTATTTCTTCTTGATGTAAAGCTACATACATAGAAGTCTTTTCGATTCTTTTCATTAACATCGCGCGTGAATATGCTTTTTCTACAAATACATCTTGTATCTCAGTCGGAATGATTCCTTCATATGTGTCCTGCCAGCTTAATTTAGCGATTAACTGAACAGCTTCAATATCTTCAAAAGTCATTAATCGTATCAAGTCAATTCACCTCAAAATTCTTTCCGCTATCATACCAAATATTTCGCTTCCTTACTACACATGTGAAATAATATCACTCAAAGGGGGCAGAAAGTATGTGGAAGCAACACGCATTTAACGAACTATCGATACACGAACTCTATTCATATCTCCAATTACGCGTCAATGTTTTTATTGTGGAACAAAACTGTCCATACCCGGAATTAGACGGATATGATGAAAAATCCTATCACTTAGCATTTGTAGAGAATAACGAAACCTTAGCTTATGCTAGAATTCTTCCAAGCGGTCTGAAATACGCACGCATCTCTATTGGACGTGTGATCGTTAAGAAAGAGGCACGTGGAAAAGGATTAGCGAAAGAGCTAATGAATAAATGTCTTCAATTCATTGAAGCCAAATGGCCAAATCAAGAGATTCAATTACAGGCACAAGCTCATTTAGCTCATTTCTATGGATCATTTGGATTTAAAGCCATATCTGAAGAGTATTTAGAAGATAACATTCCTCATGTAGATATGGTCAAATATTAAAGTGTAATCATTTTGACACATTTAAAAAGTGTAACAAGTCCTAGTTAAGGGTATTGATTGAATAGATGTTTAACAAAAAAATTGGGGGAATGATGAAAATGGCAAAAGGGAATAATCGCTCTCTATTACTCGCAGGTTTAGCGGCTGGCGCATATGCGTACTTTAGCAAACCAGAAAATCGAGAAAAAGCATTGGTTGCTTTTAATAATACAAAAACGAAAGTTAATTCATTTATAGAATCTCAAAAACATGCTCAAACAAACTCTACTAAACAAGGTCATTCTGATCCTCATGATGTGGATGATAACACGATGGTGGATGAAGGTGCTATGACCAGCGTTCAATACTATAACGATGAAGTACAGAGTAAGACGAAAAACAAAGATTTAGTAAGTAATAACGAGAACGAAGAAAATACTACTACGACACTAAACAACTGATAATAGAAAGAAGGAAGGCCAATTCTCAACTCGAGATTACAGCCTTCTCTTTTTTCGTGTGTGTTTCTCTAATCTGACTTTATTATATGATAATAAAACCTTAAGAGATAGAATATTCTGATTAATTTATTAAAATCCTAAAGATCTTCTGAAATAACTAGCGTATCGCTGACTGACAGGAATTCTTGTTCCGTTTTTCATAATTAATAAAAATGTTGAATGAGAATCCGGTTGAATTTCATCAATAAAGTCTATATTGACGATGTAGGATCTATGACATCTGACGAATAATGTCGGCGACAGAAAGAGTTCAAGCTCGCTTAAATTTAATCGGTGATACCCTTCAATTGAATCTGTCTTTACTAAGGTTTTTCTAAATTGAGTTTCTAAAAACAGAACAGATTCTTGCTTTACAGGATACCAGCATTCACCTTTTTTAATTGTTAAATAGTTGGTTAAAAAAGAGGATGGAGGTTCTGGTAAGATGGCTGTTACTGCGCCTTTAATTTTTCCGTCTTCCCGAATGGGCATGCTCATTCCATAGTAGGGAATGCCAAATACCGACGGATCAATAAACTCTGTCACTTTTTTTCCGGTGCTTAATGCTTTATGGGTAGCAGTACCTTCTTTTACAAGGTCTCCATTTTGTATATGTAAATCAATCTGATTGCTTGGTTGATAAAAGATAAATTCCTTTGTGTCTGCTATTGCGATTGAGGCGTGGCTAGGAAAAAACTCACGCATCACATTCATGACTTCTTCAATAGATGTTGAATCCAATTTGAAACCCCTCATTTGCTATATATATGTATATGTATAAAAACTAGTTTATCATAGTTCGAATTAAATCAGAGGAGGCAATTTGATTGAAAAAAGCCATGTTTATACTGAACCCATCTTCCGGTAAAGAGTTAGCAAGTACATTTAAAGAAGAAACGATAAAAACTCTGGAGTCAATGGGCTATGATGTTGAGGTGAAAGAAACCCAGGGCGAAGGGGATGCGATGAAATTCGCACGTCAGGCTTGCGATGAAACATATGATTTAGTGACAGCGATGGGTGGAGACGGTACGATTAATGAAGCGGTAAACGGAATTGCTGAACAAGCGCATCGGCCATTATTTTCATTTATTCCACTTGGAACTGTAAATGACTTTGCGCGTGCTTTAGGCATTTCTTTGGATCCTCATGAAGCGATTGAATCGTTAAAAACAGCAGAACCACATTTTGTCGATATCGCGAAAGCTTCAGATAAATATTTCATGAATATTTTAGCCGTAGGGCAAGTTGCAGAAAGTGTTTCGCTTGTTTCAGTTGAACAAAAAACAAAGCTTGGTACCCTAGCCTATTTAATTGAAGGATTTAAAGCATTGACTTCGAAAGAAGAAACACAAGTGTATGTGCAACATGATCATGGAACATGGGAAGGCGAAGCTGTGCTCGTGCTAGTTGCTCTTACTAATTCTGTTGGAGGCTTTGAAAAATTAGCGCCGAAAGCTGAAACGGATGATGGAATTTTACACGTGTTTGTTGTGAAAAGTGCTGGTTTACCTGCTTTTATGAGAATGGGAACTGCTGTGCTGTTAGGTAAACTTGAGGAAGATCCAGATGTAGTGATGATTAAAACCGAAAAAGCACATATCAAAACCAATCCTGAACTGTCATGTAATTTAGATGGAGATGAAGGATGCCATACGCCAATAGACGTAGAAGTGTTAAAAGGACACTTGAATGTGCTAATTCCAATGCAGAATGAAAGATAATCTAGTACAATAGAGAAAATAGGGTGTGTAAAAATACCTATTTTCTATAAAATATTAAATATTTCACCAAAAACACATAAACCTATTTTCATAGGCGTATTTTCGTTATATAGTTAACGTAATGGTTTGATACGCTAGGGTGTATTAAAAGGAAAGATGGGGAGTCTATGCAACAAATTCATTTATCAGGAACTGAAAAAATTTCCGAGAAGTACATGAAAGAGATTGAAATTTCGAGTCAGTTTGATGGTGTCGAAGATTTTTTTGAGCTGGAAAATCAGCTGTTATACCAAATTCATCATCTAGAAACCGAAAAAGCAAAAAAGACATTACGAAGTATCATTGATCGCATCTCTTTAAGAGCGGGTAAACAAACGATCCGTGGCGTTCGTCATTACTTTACAGTATTGTCTTCAATCATGGCGAGGAAATTGTATGAAAATCAAGTCCCATCTAAGAAAGCATTCGCATTTAACACAGCTTGTATAGACATGATTGATAATGATATGAATGATGCGGCATTTTTACAATTTGCTGATGATTTAATCGATTTTTTCATCCTCGTCATTTCTGAACGAAAACAACCTTCATTCAGCCACCAAACTGTAAATAAAGTGATTTTGTTCATCAATGATGAAGTGGAGTCAGAATTATCGGTAGAAGATATCGCAAAACACTTTAATGTGAGCACAAGCCATTTGTCTCGAATTTTTAGAGAACATGTTCAAATCACATTAGTTGAATATTTAAATGTAAGACGAGTAGAAGAGTCACAATACTACTTGCGACACACGAACAAAAACATCTCGGATATTTCAAAGCAATATCATTTTTGTAATCAAAGTTACTTCACACGTATCTTTAAAAAATACACCGGTGTAACACCCAAGCAATTCAGAGACCATAAGGAACATGAATACTTTAGGTTTTCTCTACCGACAACGGGATGAAGAGTCGTTTATAACGGCTCTTTTTTCTTTGTGTAAGTTGTATTGAATGACATAACCTTGTCACATCAATCGGAACTTCCTAGATTTTTCTAGCAAGCATTTGAATTCGACTATTAAACAAGGTATACTTCTTTATAGTTTGAAAAGATGAAGGTGAATCTATTGAAAAAGAAAATCGGATTAGTTTCAATGCTGATCTTTGTTACACTTTTCCTAAGTGGATGTTCAGGTATTGAAAATAAAGAAGGGTACTTCTACAGCATTTTTGTAAAGCCTTTTGACTTTTTACTTAATTTCTTCGGTGATTTCTTTAATGGAAGTTTTGGACTCGCTATTATTGCCATAACAGTCTTAATCCGTTTAGTTTTAATGCCGTTGATGCTTCGCAATTATAAGCACCAACAAGGTATGAAAGTGAAAATGGACGCGATGAAGCCAGAAATGGACGAAATCCAAAAGAAAATTAAAGCTGCAAAAGACAAAGAAGAACAAATGAAATTGCAACAAGAAATGATGGGCCTTTATAGAAAACATAACGTAAACCCTTTAAACATGGGCTGTTTACCAGTTATTATTCAAATGCCAATCGTCATGGGACTTTACTTTGCGATTCTCTATTCGCCAGATGTGAAAAGTCATCAATTTCTTTGGTATAGTCTTGGACAACCAGATATTATTATGACTCTAATTGCCGGTGCTGTTTATTTCCTACAAGCTAAAGTGTCACTTTGGACGGTTCCTGAGCAACAGAAACAACAAATGAAGATGTTTGTGTATATTTCACCAATTATGATTATGTTTGTCTCATTCACTTCGATGGCGGCATTGCCACTGTATTGGACAGTTGGTGGGATACTATTAATCATCCAAACATATATTGGGCGCAAATTTTATTCAAATCATCCAGAAAAAGCATTAGAAGAATAAAAAATTGGGAGCTGTCTAAAAAGTCGTAAAATATGACTAAGGCAGTTCCCTTTTGTGTATGTTGGTTTATTTGCGGATAAATGCTATTTTTAATATGGATTCAAATGAGTGAAGGGGTGTTAATGAATGAATCGTAAGTGGATTGCAGGAATATTAATTGCAGCTGTCAGTATAGCAGCTCTTGTTTTTATTATTAAAGGGAATATCAATTTAGCCGTATTGTTTATGACTGCTTTATTTGCCTTATCGAATGGTTACCGAGCGGTCAGTTTTAAAGAAAAAGGGTTTGAAAAAGAAGCGAAATGGATGAAGGGCATGTCGATCTTTTTTGTCATTGCATTTATTGTCGTATTATTAACAATCATCCTGTAAAGTATAATTTTTAAAAATAAAGCCATCATGCTAATGACACGTCATTAACATGGAGGTTTTTTATTATGAAGAAATGGATGTTGATAGGTCTAATTTTACTTATGGCTGGATGCAGTCAACAAAATATGATGATTCCAGTTAGTGGTGAGATTGAGCATAAGCTTGCTACTTCAATCGTAAATTCAGACGGAAAAGGGATTGGAACTGCAGAATTAACAGAAACAAAGACCGGCGTAAAAATCCGATTGGTTCTCAAGGATTTAGAGCCAGGTAAAAAAGCAATCCACTTTCATGAAGTTGGAAAGTGTGAACCTCCGAAGTTTACAACTGCTGGGGCTCATATGAACCCTTCAGGTAAAGAACACGGTTTTGATAATCCAAAAGGCTATCATGCTGGGGACCTGCCTAATCTGAATGTCTCGAAAGATGGCACTGTAGATTTAGAAATTGTAACGCCAAATGTGACGCTTGAAAAAGGGCGGAAGAATTCATTGCTTGATGAGGATGGCAGTGCACTGATTATCCATGCAGGACCCGACGATTATGTGACTGACCCATCAGGGAATTCTGGTGATCGCATTGCGTGTGGGATTATCGATTGAGTAAAGAAAAAAACACGACAACCAATTATTGGCTGCCGTGTTTTTTTGCTTTTTTATGTTTTGATTTATCTTGTTGTCTATTTTCTAATAGTTCATCTAATTGCTGCATTAATAATAGTACTTCGAATTTTGAAATTCGTGACATCAATATTCACTCCCATTTCATGTTTTCTTGTTATAAACATTCGAAATGAAAAGGATCTTTGTGTCCGTAATCAGCAAATATAAGACTTTAGTACTGGTGTTTATTGCGTGTAAAGATGATGATGAAAATAGCAGGTATTGAACACAGTGCCATACCTAAAAAGGCAAGACCTGGACTGAAATCATATAAATAACCGCCCGCAAATGTTAAAACTGCTGTACTTAAGCCCATCGCGAGTGCGGCGTACATACCCTGTGCTGCAGGAATTGCATCATGTGATAAACGTTTTGAAATGAACTGCATGAAAGCGTAATGTGCAACACCAAAGGAAATGGCATGTAAAAATTGAGATAAAACAAAAACCCATACAATTGGGAAGGCTGCGATTAAAATCCATCGAATTGTTGAACCGATTGCAGCAATCATAAACATCGTTGAAATTTTTGTGTTGGAAAACAAAGTGTCTGCCCGTGAGAAGAATAGAATTTCTAATAGAATCGCAACATTTAGAACGATACCGATGTAAAAACTATTCACACCAAGTTCTTGTAAATAAATAAATCCGAAATTGTAATAAGATGCATGTGCACCTTGTAAAAGGATTGCTAGAATCAGAACTACGACAAATGGTTTTGAAGAAAATAACTTCTTCCATTGTGATTTCGTATCAATTTGTAAAACCTGTTCAGGTGCTTTCGTTAAAATAGCTGGTGAAGGACGTGTATGAAGGAACCACATACTAGCTAGTCCAATCAGCATGACCCAAAGAATCGACTCTTCACTCCAAATCGCCGTGGTAGCACCTATGATTAATAAACCAACGGTATATCCAAGCGAACCAAACGATCGACTTTTTCCATAATGGATACGTTCACTCTGCATCAAAACAGAAGCGCTACTTTCCATTGCTGGCAATAAAATCGGATAAATCACACTGAACAAAATCGTGATGAGAAGTAAGAAAACAAACGAATCTGCGGGAATATATAGAGCCATCGTAAATAAAGACAACCCAGCTGTCCATAGCATAACCTTGCGAATAGACGCTTTTTTGGCTGCAGCTGGAAAAATAACGAAAGTTGATAATGCGCGTGCCACCATGCCCGCTCCCATAATAATACTAGCGTGCGGAACGGATAAGTCTTTCACAATGATTAAATAGCCTGTCCAATAAGGTAAAAATACTCCCCACGTGAAAAAGAAGGCAAAGAAATTAACCGAAAGCCACTTTTGATAATTCATAATAACGAAACCTCTAATCTATTTAGCATGTCTAATGTATTATATCGGAAAAGTAAAGATGAGTGTAACGTTCCACTAAAATAATGGTAAAATGAAGATAAGTATAATGAAAGAAGGCTTCTCATGCAATCTCGTAAAAATAATAAATTCAACAAATTAAATAAAACTAAAAACAAGTGGATAACACCCCTAATCATTGGGGGAGGTTTACTCATATTACTCGTTCCAATTATTTGGTTAGGACTTCATAATTGGGATGTTGAAGAAAGCTTATCCGAAGTTGGCTATTCAAAAA
This sequence comes from Bacillota bacterium, assembly GCA_018816185.1. Taxonomy (GTDB): domain Bacteria; phylum Bacillota; class Bacilli; order Bacillales_A; family Planococcaceae; genus Paenisporosarcina. The sequence goes on along the minus strand of JAHIWI010000080.1, from coordinate 1,524 downwards.
AAGTGGCGGATGCAACTCCTGAACAACCTGAGATTTCCGAACCAGCAGAACCGCCAGTTAAAGAAGACTCAGAGGATAAAAATACAGAAGAAATTCCTCCTAAAGAAGAACCTGCTCAACCTAATCCCGCTCCTGAAAAACCGGTGAAGGAGGATCCTGTAGTGCCGATTGAAAAACCAGCAGCAAATAGCTATGATCCAGATCAAGTACTACCTGCAAATCCAACTTTCATTCAAGGGATTCTAGTTGCGAATAAACGATATCCTCTCCCTTCCACCTATGCACCTGGTGAAAGCAAAGAAGCACGTGAAGCCTTTGAAGAAATGGCAGCAGCTGCTAGACTTGATGGCTTCGAATTGGTCGCATTTAGCACGTACCGAGCATTTGAACGACAAGAAACGCTATACAACCAATATGTTGAAAAAGATGGGCAAGCAGAAGCTGACCGTTACAGCGCGAGACCAGGATACTCAGAACATCAATCTGGTCTAGCCTTTGATATTGGTGAAAAGAACTTCGAACAACATTGGGCTTCTCCAACATTCGGTGAAACGCCAGCGGGTGTATGGGTGGCTACCCATGCTCACGAATATGGCTTTATCCTTCGCTACCCTACTGGTAAAGAAGAAATTACAGGGTATATGCACGAATCATGGCATTTTCGTTTTGTAGGCGTAGGTCCAGCAACAGATATGTACACAAGTAAATTAACGCTAGAAGAATATTTAGAGTTATAGAGTATATAGCTAGGGTTGATCAATAATTTCTAATCAAAAATGGGTGGAGAAATTGATTGGTTTTTATCCACTTAGTACTTCTAATAAGATTGAAGGTAAATGCCATGAACCTAGTGTTCATGGCATTTTCGACTGTAGACAAATAGAAAATGTTGATTTCCATTTTTGCGGACGCTTTCCGCGGGCAAGACTTCAGCCGCTTCCTTCGCGATGCTCAGTCCAGGGTCTTCAGTTCTTGCTGATTCCGCTGGAGTCGCCGCTAACATTCCAATCAACTGAAATCATTGTAACTATTAATGTGAAATTGTTATTTTTGATCGTTAAAGGTTGTACATTGGATTTTATTACTTTCTAGTCCACCTAATCCAGAATAGGTCATTTAGGCAAAACAATTACATCTCCCACTCCAAAAAAGTTGTAGAAATTTATCAAGCATATTGTGCATATTACTGAAATGCCATGAACCAGTTTTAATGGTATTTTTGTTGTAAATATTTTTCACATTTCTACAAATTCGACTACAGAAATGAAAATCAGTCTCTTCTTTAAAGAGGAGGTGTCTAATAAGTATTTAAACTTAAACAGGTAGAGAATAATTATTTCCTTTTTCTTTACCAGTTAAATGATTGGAGTGTAAGGCGGCGACTCCAGCGGGAATAGCGTGTCCAGGTGAGACCCCACAAGAGCTTGCGATGAGGAGGCTCACGGACCGCCCGCGGAAAGCGTCCGCATGCAACGGAAATCAATAGCTTCACCAAATCTGTTTTTATATAAAAAAATAAAAAAG
>JAHIWI010000355.1 GCA_018816185.1 Bacillota bacterium | reverse complement strand
CCTTTTTTCAACAATGTCATTAATTCCGCATCTTCTTTATCACGGGAAAACATTTTAACTAAAATTGAGTCTGTATAATCGGTCATCTTAACAGTTAATAACGAACGACCGCTTCGTAACTCTTTCACTTCAACATCGAACACAAATCCTTCTATCGTAATCCTACGTTCTTCATCTTGAATTTGTTTAATTTCCATTATTGGTTCATCAGGCTTAATATTTACACCTAATTGGAATGGACCATTATGAGAAGGACCAGAAGTTGAACGGTCTTTATCACGTTTTTGCATATCGGCAAGCGCTTTTTTACCTAGTTCTTCTTCTTCGATTCTACGTTGTTCCAAAAATGCTTGATGCGCTTCAGCTTGTTCTGCAGCTTCTTCCACCATTTTAAAATCTACCGGCATCAATGGAAATCCATACGATGTATATACAGCTGAAATTTTCTCTGCATATTTCGATTTCAATGTACGATGCTCAATTTCTAATGCACAGGTGAATAAAACAGTTTGTCCATTAAAAGCTGGTTGTTGACCAATTAAACGGTTTCGAAGAGGTGGAGACATATCATCTATTTCCTCTAAAATAACGGGCCAATAAGAACAAATTAGATCATGGCTTACTTCTTTATTTTCACAAGCAAGTATTAATTTCACATCTGCTATGCCTGCAAATTTTTCACGTAGTCTTGTTTGAAGAAGCAAGAATAATTCAAAAGGTAGTACCTGTTCTACTTGAATCATAAATTTCCAAACTCGCTCTTTTTTATGTACCGTCATTCTCGATAATGAGGCTGATTCAAAAAATGGCATGTATTGATCGTCTGTTAATTGCAATTGTAGTAGTAAATGTTGTAATCGTCTTTTGGCTTCAAGTATTTCAGTCACCAATGGACCTCCTCTCGTTACTGAATAAGAAAGGAAGACCTGAGAACTCGGTCTTCCTACTTCTTTGCCATGTGTTTAACACAAAGTATTTTTACTAATCACTGATTGAATGTATGGAAAAATGTTTGTAAGTGGTCCAATACTTCTTCTCTGCTCCACTCAAATGATTCACCAGAATGGCGAATTTTCACTTCAACAATACCTTCTGATGCTTTTTTTCCAACTGTTATTCTAATTGGAAGTCCGATTAAATCTGCATCCGCAAACTTAACACCCGCACGTTCAGCACGGTCATCATATAACACATCATAACGATATGATTTAAGAAGCTTGTATAAATCATCGGCTAAAGCCACTTGTGTTTCTTCTTTCGTATTTACAGGTACTAAGTGAACGTCATATGGCGAAACAGCACCAGGCCAAGTAAATCCTTTTTCATCTTGGTATTGTTCGGCTACAGCTGCCATGACTCTAGAAACGCCGATTCCATAACAACCCATAATATAAGGTTGACTGCGGCCATTGTCATCTAAGAAAGTACCATTCATTGGTTCAGAATAAGTCGTTCCCAATTTAAATACATGTCCTACTTCAATCCCTTTAGCAAAGACAATTGTTCCTTTGCCATCTGGTGATGGGTCGCCTTCCATAATGAAACGAAGATCTTCGTACTGGTCTACTGCGAAATCTCTTTCTGGGTTCACATTAGTTAGATGAACAGAAGCCTCATTCGCCCCACAAACACCGTTTCGAATAGAAGCAACTGCGTGATCTGCTAAAACTTTTATACCAACCGGAAGTTTAACAGGACCAAGGGATCCCACTTCACATTGCATTAATTGTTTCGTTTCTTCTTCGCTAGCCAATTCAATTGTTTTTACTTGTAAGGCATTTTTCACCTTAATGTCATTAATTTCATGGTCGCCACGTGCTAAAACGATAACAAATTCTTCATCAGCTTTAAACACTAATGTTTTGATACATTGTTGTGGACTCACATTCAAGAAAGTAGAAACTTGCTCAATTGTTTTTTGATCTGGCGTGTTTACTTTTTCCATTTCAAGTAACTCTTCAGTTGATACGTCGTACTTCATATTCACTTCAGCCATTTCAATATTTGCAGCAAAATCAGATGAGTCTGAATATGCAATTGTATCTTCGCCAATTTCCGAAAGAACCATGAATTCATGCGTGTCTTTTCCGCCAATAGCACCTGAATCTGCAATTACTGCTCTGAAATTAAGTCCTAAACGTGTAAAGATTCGTGAATAAGCTTGAACCATATCTTCATAAGTCTGATCTAAACTTTCACGTGTTGCATGAAACGAATAAGCATCCTTCATTAGGAATTCTCGGCCACGCAACAAACCGAAACGGGGACGTTTTTCATCTCTGAATTTCGATTGAATTTGATAAAGCGTTAAAGGTAATTTTTTATAAGATTTTATTTCATCACGCAAAAGTGACGTAATCACTTCTTCATGTGTTGCACCAAGCGCAAATTCACGATTATGTCTGTCTTTTATGCGCATCAACTCTGGTCCATATGAATACCAACGACCTGTTTCTTGCCATAGTTCAGCTTGTTGCATAGCAGGCATTAGCACTTCAACACTATTAATCGCATCCATTTCTTCGCGAACGATTTGTTCCACCTTTTGCAGAACTCGTTTACCAAGTGGTAAGAATGAATAAATTCCACTTGTGTTTTGACGAATGAATCCTGATCTTAATAACATTTGATGTGACTTAACATCTGCATCTGCTGGCGTTTCTCTTAGTGTTGGTATAAAAGTTTGACTCTGTTTCATAAATAAATAAGCTCCTCAAACGAATACGTATTTTAGTGATTTTTGAATTCTTTAGTAAGACACACTGCGTTAGTGAAATGTCTTCGAGACCACTAGCTATTAAGCTTAGGTGAGATCTCTTTATGTGAATATCTTCATTGACAATGAATTAAGTATTAATTAAAAGAAAAATCGTTGAATATCGTTCCATGTTACAACAACCATAAGAACCATTAGCAACATAATTCCAACGAAATGAACCATGCCTTCTTTTTGTCGGTCAATTGGTTTTCCACGAATTGCTTCGAACAAGAAGAATAGTAAGCGGCCACCATCTAATGCAGGTAGTGGGAGTAAATTCATAATCCCCAAATTAATACTTAAAATTGCTGCCCAATTCATTAAATTGAACACGCCGTATTGAGCAACTTCTTCAGTAGCTTTATAAATCCCTACCGGACCAGACAATGCATCGATTGTAAACTGACCTGTTACAAGCATACCGAGTAGTTCAAAGATTTTGAGAATCCATGTATATGTTTGTTCCGCTCCATAAGCAACTGCTTTAAGCGGATTTTTTTCAACTGGACTTTCATATAACACACCAATTTGACCAAAAGTTTGTCCTTTTTGTTCAACTGTTTTTGGCGTAATGTTCGATTGTAAGGTTTCTCCATCACGGACATATTCAAAATTCAGCTCTTTGCCGGGACTTTCTTGAATCTTTCCGGCCAATTGTTGCCATGAATCAATTGCTTGACCGTTAATTTTAGTAATTAAATCTCCTTCTTGAATGCCTGCTTCAATTGCGGGGCCGTTATCTTGAACACCAGAAATCACTGGTTCGTATGTTGGGACACCTTGAAGCAATCCAATCGCTAAGAAAATGAAAAAGGCCAAAATGAAATTAAATAATGGTCCTGCAAAGATAGCCATCGCTCGTTTCCCAATCGATTTTGAACCGAATTGACGATCGTAAGGAGCAATAAGTGTATCCTTGCCATTTTCAGAAATGACAGCATTTCGAGAAACTGAATAACGTACTAAACGTTCTTCTTCATCATAGCCTTCAATCCACAAACCTTTTTCTAAATCTGAACGTTCAACTTCTAAAAAAAGCATGTCTGGCAAAAGTTTATTTTGATTTAAAACAATTTTTGTGACTTCTTCATTTCGATTAAGAAGTAATCCGACACGAAAACCGGGTTGTAATTCAACCGAGTCCATGTCTTCACCAGCCATACGTACATATCCACCTAAAGGTAATAAACGGATGGTATATAATGTTTCACCTTTCGTAAATCCTAAAATTTTCGGACCAAAACCAATGGCAAATTCTCTCACCATAATCCCTGCTCTTTTGGCGAAAATAAAATGTCCTAATTCATGAAAGAAAACAAGTGATCCAAAAATTAATATAAACGCAATGGTTGATTCCATGGTATCCCACCTTTATCTAGCTTTTCAGTTCACTCAAAGCTTTAATTATTTTACCATGTTTTGAATGGCTTTTCTTGTTTCAGCGTCCACATGAAGGATTGTCTCCAAATCAGGTTTTGAAACAATTTGATGTTCGTCCATAATTCTTTCAATCAACTCTTCAATTTCCAGGAATGAAATGCGTTCTTCCAGGAATAACGCTACTGCCGCTTCATTTGCAGCATTTAGTACAGTTGTCATTGTCCCACCAGCTCGTCCTGCATCATAGGCTAACTTCAAAGCATGGAATCGTTTCATATTCATTTCTTCAAAATGAAGTTTGCCTATTTCGACCAAGTTTAACCGTTTTGCATTCTTTCTAGGCAAACGATTCGGATACGATAATGCATATTGAATAGGTACCCTCATATCAGGTGTGCCTAGTTGGGCCATTATGCTTGTATCTTGGAATTCCACCATTGAATGAATGATACTTTCCCTATGTAATACAACTTCAATATCATCATAAGGGATATCAAATAACACATGAGCTTCGATGACTTCTAAACCTTTGTTCATCATCGTAGCTGAATCGATTGTAATCTTGGCGCCCATCGACCAATTCGGATGATTTAAAGCATCTTTAATGGTTACATCGGCTAATTCTTCTCTCGTCTTATCACGGAAGCTGCCTCCAGATGCTGTTAAAATCAGTTTATTGATCTCACTGCGGTTTTCCCCATTCATTGATTGAAACAGTGCTGAGTGCTCACTATCCACAGGTAATATAGAGGTCTGGTATTTTTCAGCGGCAGCCATAACGAGATGTCCTGCTGTTACGAGTGTTTCTTTATTGGCCAAAGCGATGGTCTTCTGTTGTTTAATAGCTTCTAATGTTGATTCTAAACCTACGCTTCCTAAAACCGCATTCACAAGTACACTCGTATCAGAGTGGGTTGCGACCTCGACTAATCCCCTAGAGCCATAAGTGAATTGAATTTTAGGGAATTCTTGTTGAAGGACTCGAGAATCAGATTCTTCTTGAACAGACACTAGCGAAGGCTTGAAATCGCGAAGAATCTCGCGTGCTTTGTCCAAGTTGCGACCAACAGAAAAGGCAACTAAATTAAATTCTTCTGGATGTTCTTTTATAATATCAAGCGTTTGTATTCCAATTGATCCTGTAGCGCCTAATAAACTTATATGCTTCGTCATGCAATTCAATCCCCTTTATCCAACAAAATGCAAGAAATGTAATAATGGTAGGACGAACAATAAACTATCGAATCGGTCTAATATTCCTCCGTGCCCAGGTAAAATATCGCCTGAATCCTTTACTTGGTATTGTCGCTTTAAAGCAGATTCAACTAAATCACCGATTTGCCCGAAAATAGAAGCAATGATTGTAACAATGATTAAAGCAATGATTGAAATTGGGAAAGGAGAAATGAACTGAAAAATGAGTGCAAAAATAATGGCCGTTATAATCCCGCCAAAAAAACCTTCAATGGTTTTGTTCGGTGAAATATCAGGCCATAATTTGTTCTTACCAAATTTTTTGCCAATGAAATAGGCGCCCGAGTCCGTTGTCCACACAATTCCTAATGCAAAAATGACATATTCAATACCAGCCATTCTCGTTTCAACAAAATAGAAAAATCCGATTCCAATATATAGAGCACCTAAAATCGAAAAGGCTGCATCATCAAAATTAAAGCGATTTTTTACTACAACAATATAAGTAAGTAAAATTAATATGGTTATAAGTGCTAAATCTATTTTTGTGTAGCTAGTTAAATCCATTAATTGATTTGCCCATTTGGTAGGTAATAAAAATACAAACAAAGCAAGCAATGAGATTAATCCTGGAACAGAAAAAAGGGATAGTCCCTTCATCTTCAAAATTTCATATAAAGCTACAGTTGCCATCGCATACACCAATATAGTGAATGGTAGACCTCCTAAAATGACAATCGGTATAAAAAATGCAGCAGCTATCACAGCTGTGAGTATGCGTTGTTTCAAGTGCTTTACTCCCCTTTCAATCCTCCGTAACGTCTATTCCTTTTCTGATAGCTCTCCACTGCATCAAGTAAACAACTTTCATCAAAATCAGGCCATAACGTATCAGTAAACCAAAATTCTGTATAAGCTAATTGCCATAGCATGAAATTACTAAGACGGACTTCCCCACTTGTACGAATTAATAGGTCCGGTTCAGGTAATGAGCAAGTCATTAAATGTTGTGAAAGCATTTCTTCTGTGATTTCAGAAGGCAGTAACTTGCCTTGTTTCACTTGTTCAGCAAGACTTTGAGTTGCTTTTGTAATTTCTGAGCGACTTCCATAGTTTAATGCGAAGTTTAAAACTAATCCTGTATTGTCTTTTGTTGCAAGCATTGCTTTATTAACAGCAGCGTGTGTATGTGGTGGAATTGAATCGATTTCTCCCATCATTTCGACACGAACATTTTGTTCAATTAGTTCTGGTAAATACGTACCTAAAAATTCTTCCGGCAACCTCATGAGGAAATCGACTTCCATTTTTGGTCGTTTCCAATTTTCGGTTGAGAAAGCATATACAGTTAAGGCTTTCACGCCTAGATCATTCGCTAATCGTGTAATTTTTCTAACGGTTTTCATGCCTTCATGATGTCCAGCTACTCTAGGAAGTGCACGTTTTTTGGCCCATCTCCCGTTACCATCCATAATAATGGCAATGTGAGTAGGTATCATTTCATTTTTCACTAGCGAAATTCGTTCCGCTAACATTAGGTTCGGTCGTTCAGTATTACGCCGAAAGAGTTTATTCAACATATTGGAGCCTCCACTTTACTTACATCTCGGAACGGTTTCTTTCTTATCATAACAAAAAATGCTGGCATATTCTTCATTCTGACGAAAAAAAAGACGTCCTAGTAGTAAGGACGTCTTCATTAAAAGAAAGTTCTACCGTTAAGAAAGAAAATTAAGATAAGGTTCGTACGATTCTTTAAACCTCTAAAATTTCTTTTTCTTTATCTTTTGCAACTTGATCAATTTTCACAATATGATCATCCGTTAATTTTTGAACATCTTCTGTGAAGCTGCGTAAATCATCTTCAGTGATGTCACCATTTTTTTCTAACTTTTTCAATTCATCATTTGCATCACGACGGATGTTGCGAATTCCAACTTTTGCTTCTTCTGCTTCTTTTTTAACCACTTTAACTAAATCTTTACGACGTTCTTCCGTTAACGCTGGAATGGCAATTCGAATCAACGTTCCATCATTCGACGGAGAAATACCAAGGTCAGATTTCAGAATTGCTTTTTCAATGTCACCAAGTGAAGATTTATCGTAAGGTTGAATCGTGATCAAACGAGCTTCTGGCGTCGCAACTCCAGCGATTTGATTAATAGGTGTTGGAGCACCGTAGTAATCAACAAAGATTTTATCAAGCAATGAAGCACTTGCACGACCTGCACGAATCGTTGAAAGTTCACGAGTCAATGCTTGAATTGCTTTTGTCATTCTTTCAGTAGTTTGATTTAATACTTCTTTAGTCAATTTGAGTTCCTCCTAACAACAGTTCCGATTTTTTCACCTAATACAACACGTTTAATATTTCCATGTTCCATTATTGAGAATACGATAAGCGGAATATCATTGTCCATACATAAGGTTGATGCTGTAGAATCCATTACTTGCAGACCTTGTTGGATAACTTCTAAGAAAGATAACTCATCATATTTTTTAGCATTGCTATTTGTTTTAGGATCATCTGAATAAACACCGTCAACATTGTTTTTACCCATTAAAATAACATCTGCTTCAATTTCTGCTGCTCTAAGAGCCGCTGTCGTATCAGTAGAGAAATAAGGATTTCCAGTACCTGCCGCAAAAATCACAACACGTTTCTTTTCAAGATGACGAATTGCTTTTCTACGAATATATGGCTCCGCAACTTGTCTCATCTCAATCGATGATTGAACCCGAGTTTCAATGCCGACTTTTTCTAAAGAGTCTTGCAAGGCTAATGAGTTCATAACGGTTGCTAACATGCCCATGTAATCAGCTGTAGCACGATCCATTCCCATTTCACTACCTATTTTCCCACGCCAAATGTTTCCGCCGCCAACTACTACAGCAACTTCCACACCTAACTCAACTACTTCTTTTACT
>JAHIWI010000354.1 GCA_018816185.1 Bacillota bacterium | reverse complement strand
CCTTGCTTCAAATGAAGAAGCAATCACGACGATTTTAACGGCTATTGAACGAGCAGGTTACAAGCCAGGAGAAGAAGTTCTTTTAGCAATGGACGTTGCATCTTCTGAGTTTTTCAATAAAGAAGATGGCAAATACCACTTAGTAGGAGAAGGTATTGTTAAAACTTCTGAAGAAATGGTGGACTATTATGCAGAACTTTGCGATAAATACCCAATCATTTCAATTGAAGATGGATTAGATGAGAACGACTGGGCTGGTCATAAATTATTGACTGAACGTTTAGGCGATCGCATCCAACTTGTTGGAGATGATTTGTTTGTAACGAATACAACGAAGTTATCACGGGGAATCGAAGAAGGCGTTGGTAACTCGATCTTAATTAAAGTGAACCAAATCGGTACATTAACAGAAACATTTGATGCAATTGAAATGGCAAAACGTGCAGGTTATACGACGGTCATTTCTCATCGCTCTGGTGAGTCTGAAGACGCAACGATTGCTGATATTGCAGTTGCTACGAATGCTGGTCAAATTAAAACGGGTGCACCTTCTCGTTCAGACCGTGTAGCTAAATACAATCAACTTCTTCGTATTGAAGATCAGTTGTATGATACAGCTCAATATCTTGGGTTAAAAACTTTTTATAACTTGAAGAAATAATAAATAAAAAGGAACTGTCCTAATGCCATCAAATCTTGGCTAGGGCGGTTCCTTTTTTTGTTCTGATTAGAATATGCTTACGGAGGGGAGGACCAAGAAAATATGAATGGAGTGACCCATAAGAGCTGATTTTCATTACTGCGGACGCTTTCCGGAGGGCACGGCTTTAGCCGCTTCCTTCGCAAGCTCAGTCCAGGGTCTAAAGCTCGCGCTGATCCCCTCGGAGTCGCCGCCTTCATTTCAATCAGCTGTATATTGAATAAAATAATGGTTGATTTTGTATAGAAAAATGATCGTGGATATGGTTTTCTAAGCTCATTTTTTCTGTCTTTTTTTACTAAACAGCAGTTTGTTCAACAAGAAAAGTAGCTACTTTTAATTATTTTTAATAAAATTCGCCCATTGTTCAGTAGGTCCTGTGTTATCTATTATGAATAAACTACCGTCTTTCTTATAAAGAAAAATCTCAATCCCAGATTCAGCACCATCTCCTAATGCTGTTAATGTGTTTGTTGAGACAATTTGACTCATATCTACTTCATCTTTTGGAATAATCCTGTTAAAAACATACTTCTCAACACCATAATTTATCCATTGCAGTGGAATAGGTTCGCTGATTTTGGCCTCTTCAGTGGTTTCTTTCACTGATGAATTGTTAATAACAGCTGATGAATCGTTGGAGCAACCCGATAAAAAAGCAATAGCTATTAATGAAAAGAAAAAGTATTTTATTCTAATAAGTATTTCTCCTTTTCATAATAAGTCGTTAATTTCCAATTAAAGTTTCATTTATGGTTATCAAACTAAACTACTGCTTTAGTTGAATATGGCTGTATTTCTTTTAAATAGAGAAACAATTAAAAGTATTCCTAAGAATACAATCATCATATGTGGTAAAGCGAATATCCAATGAGCTACAAAATTACTTTGTGGTGTACCATCAGATATTCCGCTGCCATTAAATAAAAACCATAAGATAATTGCTGGAATTTGAAGTAACACAAGTAAAAATACAAAGATCATTTTTATGCCATTAGTGAGTTTATATTTGTTAGTTCTTAATAAAACAATAACCCCACCTAAAATTACCGCTAATATCCCCCAAGTAACAACTTCTGATTCAGATGGACCAAATACTCGAAATAAATAAAGTAGCCCTGTTAAGATAGTTAATAATCCCACCACAACTTCCAATTTAGCTGAAATTCTACCCATCATTTTCCCTCCATTTAATTTATTTCGTTCTTCAAATAACCTGCTGCGTTAGTTAAATAAGTAAAATGTTTTACCTCTCTTTGTAGTGAAGCACTCGTTGTTGATAAAGACCAATTACTTTTTCTGTATTTCCTCAATGATAAAAAAGGTGCAAAATACTATTATCGAACTTAGCAAATTGATTGAAATAATTAATCCCATTATTCCCGTATTAAAAATACCACTTGTCATTTCACCATTTCCGTCATCTCGAAAGATTGTACCCATTACATTTGTAATAACCATACTTCCAATAAACACAAGAAAACCACATAGATACTTTCTTATTATAAATACCCCCATAAAAATAATAATACTTAACTAATTGTTAATGAATTAAGCTGCTGCGTTAGTTTATGGAGCCAACCTTTTTCTAGATCTCAGTTCTTGATTAATCACCCTTTAATAAAATAAGGAAATTTATATAATACTACCAGTGTACTTGAAGTTTATTCCCATTTGGATCATAAAAGTGGAAAAAGGCATGGCCATTATCTTCTTGTATATCCTCCACCTTAACTTGATTATGAATTAGGTGTTGATGAAATTCAGATAATTTTGGGCTTGTAAAGCCGATACTAAAAGCTGATTCATTATTAACTGTAAAATGTGCAAATGTGTCATCGACAGTTGGAACTAAGATAAGTAAAATAGGTCCCTCATTTACTTTAATAATTGCAAATGGATCATCAGTAATGCTTAATAACTGAAACCCTAATACATCTCTATACCATTGTGCAGACTGTTCTAAATCTTTTACAGGAATTCTAATATAATG
>JAHIWI010000353.1 GCA_018816185.1 Bacillota bacterium | reverse complement strand
GGCGCTACATACCAATCTCTACGAGGCTTTTTTAATAATAAAACTTGATTATCTTTTAGGACGATTAAATTCGCTATTCGTTGCACATTTTACACTCCAAATCCAACTAGACTCACTCATTCTATTATACAACTTTAATTGAACTTATATCAAAAAATCAATTTTACAATATGTAAAGTCCTTGGTTAAGGAATTAATACAATATGAAGCTAAGTTAAATAGTAGTGATGAAGTAAAATGAGAAGGCTTTAAGGGGATAGAAACAGCCTGTGTCTTAAACAGGCAAAAAAAGAGGCTGCTTCTTCGATTTAAATCGAGAAACAGCCTGTCAAAATGTTGCTATTAAAAAAGGGGGTCAATTTACTATCTTGACTATACACTTTTATTGTTGCAACGGTATTACAGAAGCATTAAGGAATGATTAAATTAAGCGTCTTTACTTAATTTTTCATGCAATTCTTCGATATAGTGTTGCGCGGCTTGAGCAGCGACACTTCCGTCTCCTGTTGCAGTGACAATTTGACGTAATGTTTTTTCACGAACATCACCAGCTGCAAAAATACCAGGGATCGAAGTTTCCATTTGATCATTCGTTAAAATATAACCTGCTTCATTTAAAATGCCCAAATCAGCAAACGGCTTTGTTAAAGGAAGCATCCCGATGTAAATGAATACACCATCTGCTTTGAATTCCGTTTCAGTTTCATCGACAGTTGATTTTAATGTTACACCGCCGACTTTCCCGTTTTCATCATTGATTTCTTTTACAGTAGTATTCCAAATGAATTCGATTTTATCGTTGGCAAAAGCACGTTCTTGAAGAATCTTTTGGGCTCTTAACTCATCTCTGCGATGAACAATCGTAACTTTGCTTGCAAAACGTGTTAAATATACGCCTTCTTCAACAGCAGAGTCTCCGCCGCCAACAACGACTAATTCTTTGTTTCTGAAGAACGCACCATCACATACTGCACAATAACTTACACCACGTCCGCCCAGTTCTTTTTCGCCTGGAACGCCCATTTTTTTGTATTCTGCGCCAGTAGTAATAATAATCGAGCGGGCTTTATATTCTTTCCCACCAGCTTTAATCGTTTTATAAGCTTCGCCATCAATGATTTCTTGCACATCACCGTAAGCATATTCAGCTCCGAATTTCTTTGCATGGTCGAACATTTTTGTAGAAAGCTCAGGTCCTAAAATATGTTCAAACCCAGGATAGTTTTCGACTTCTTCCGTATTGGCCATTTGGCCGCCTGGAATTCCTCGTTCAATCATTAGAGTTGATAAACTACCACGAGATGTATAAACAGCAGCTGTCATACCAGCCGGACCTGCACCAATTATGACAACATCATAAATTTTTTCTTCAGTCATTTAAAAATCCTCCTAAAACAATCGGTCTTTAACAAATCGTATATAAAACGATTCCTTCGTTCAACTTATTTGCTTACGAATCAAACAAGGGTAAAAACTGCATAAGTTCATTTACGTATTTGGTTAATGTGGCAGATGTAATATCATAATTTGCAGCGACAGCTTTTTTCGTAATTCCTTGTCCTCTTGACGATTGGAACATATAATCCGCGGCAGCAGCTAGGGCATTTGGATTTTTAAAAGAATATTCTTTATCAATCGCACGCTCCATCAAAACGAACCACATTTGAAATAAAAATGAACCTGCAATTGAAACAGGCTGATATTTATTGTAAATGTACTCAGTCGCTTCAACCGCACGTAAAAACGAACGCTCACTATCATTTTTGCTATCAAATGAATGACCTAATGAATGTGCCAGTAACCATTTTTCCATCGAAGAATAAGATTCTACTCGAATCCACTCTGGATGGGACAAAATTTCTTGCTTATGCGATGTTTTTCCAAGAAGAAAAAGACCGAACATCCGCTCACTGCGGTAAGCATTTTCAAGCTTTTCAACAATAAAATCTCGATTGTGCTCCATGCCAGTTTGGGTATCCCCATCTTTTTGACCTGACCATGGCTCTAATCCTTCTTTATCTGGATCTATTTGAGTTAGAAGTTTCCACGTTTGTCGTGCAATGTCTTCGTGCCCTGAAAAATAAGCAGAGTGAGATAACCAAAAATAAAACCCTGGATCGCCCTCGTATCCTTTTTTCTGCAAAGAACGCAACCACTTAAAAGCATCTTCGTAACGACCAACTAAAGCGAAAGTTGCCCCGAGCTTATAACGATGTTCAATTAAATACGGTTGTATTTTACTTAGCATCGCAAGTAAATGATTCAATTCTTCTTCATCTTTTTCATAATAGTGAACCACGGTTAAATTACATAACGCATGT
>JAHIWI010000352.1 GCA_018816185.1 Bacillota bacterium | reverse complement strand
TAAAACCAATGACCTTTTAACACTGACGGAAAGTTACCTTGTCCTTGGAAATCTTGTAAAAGCTTTTGAGACAATTAAAGAAGTCGAGATAGATTTAAATAAGAGAGAAACTAGTCATCGCTATAAAGGGAAAATAGACTCGGCATTAGCTGCTTATGCACAAATAAATTCTAACAATCCAGTGCCAGGGTATAAAAAGCTGATTGAAGAAGAGTTAATTACCAATGAATATATTGAAAAAGACTTACTCAAACAATTGAATGCTAAATATCCGAATGAATTTTAATCTTTTTTAAACGGAGGTTATCAGATGGAAATACTTATATTGTTTTTCATTGGTGCATTTGTTTTATTTATTATTATTGAAAATGCAGTGAGGTTGGGGATCAATAACTCAGTTATTGGTAAGCGATATAATGATGAGACGAGAAGAAAAGAATCTATAATTAATCCAGAAACCAATCAAGATTAAAGATTACCTCTCACAAAGTTATCCAATTATCGAAACCAATGACATATTGTAAACGTATGTATTAATAGGAATCGATCCTAATTGGGGGAATTATGTTGAATAACAGAGGTGAACCACGCCATATCTTCATGGTGTTCGCGATATGTTTAATTGTATTTTCACCACTGTTAATCCTTTTTGCACCATTGGTGGTAGGGGAAACGGTGTATTTTGATCGTTCGAATTGGGTCATTTACTTACCGAGAATTAATTTTATTTTAGTTGGCTTATCACTACTTTCACTCCTGTTAGGATTGTTAGTACTTTGGCTGAAACACATTAAACCAATCACGATTGCGATCGCTCTTTTATTGACAGTCGCATCAGGTGTACTATTTTATGGTGCGTCCCTATCTTTCACATCTCTAACGGACGATACGATTACACATCGTTTGCCGTTCGATAAAGAAAAGCAAACGTATTCATGGGCAGATGTTCAAAGCGTTCAATACTTTGATAATCAAGATAATTTTAACCTTAAGCCCTACTACGTCATCTACTTTCAAGATAATAACCAGTTGAAACTGGTTCAAGGTGGAATTTTAGATGTCCAAACTAAAATTAGGATTGATCAGAAACTACGAAGTCTTAAAACTCCGGTAGAAGTCATACAGCAAAAGTAGTTCATCACAACTTAGACAAACATAAAGAGGGGCAGATTAGATGTCGAATTTAGAAATCCTGAATACAGGGAATTGGATTGGTGTGCTTACACCAATTCTCTTGATAGCTTGTTTTTATTTTACTCTTACATTTTTTGAGTCATTACGTAAAGGTGATGAGCGTGTAACCAAGCAATCTAAATTAGCAGCTACTATTTGTATTGCGTTCGCGTTATTAATGCCAGCAATTTACAACCTTTATATGTATATTTTGATGCATAGATAAAATAAATGTGAATTGAAAAAAACGCACGCACATTAGAATAGAATCTACTGTGCGTGCGTTTCTTTTATAAACCTTCAGTATTGATGCGATTTTCAGTCGCAATTGTTTCGGTATTTTCATTTTTTTCAGATGAAATGTCATTCGAAGACAATTTTAACTTTGAATGTTCATTTTTCTTTTTACGATTTTCTTTTTCTTCTTCATGTTTTTCGTCACTTTTAAATAAATTCATCGGTTTTCACCTCATAGATTTATTGTTGACCGAATGTGTCTCTTGCTGCATTTTCTTGTTTCGCAGGAGAATCGTTATTATCTGACGGTAAAGACTCTGCCGTTTCAGGCAATTTTTTCTTTTGTGATTTTGGGAAAGCGGCTTTCGCTTCCTTTTTCTTTTCGACACCTTGAACGCCTTCATTGTAATATTGAACACTTGTCATGGCGCCTTCTTCTACCATGCGGTTATCATCTGGATCCGTAGGGTCAGAATGACCTGTCTTTGTCATTTGTGAATGTTTCACGTTTTGATTAGACATATATGCGTTTGCTTTGGTTTTTAAGTTATTAAATGCTACCATCGCTTTGTCACGGTTTTCTGGTTTTTGTAAGTAAGCATACGCACCCGCTGCTAGGGCAGCAAAAAGTAATGAACCACTATTTCCTTTTTTTCTCATAAAAAATCCCTCCAACAATCAAATTTAAGTCATATTCTAGGTATACCCTAATTTTGAATTCACACACATAAAATTTGGAGACAAACAAATTACATTTTGATGGCAATTATTTCTAAAATCTTTATTATTAACAAAAATTCATCATATGAAAAGGTTAGAACTTAAAGAACAAAAAAAGCTAGGAAGTATCGAAACTTCCTAGCGAATTTACATATTATCTTAAGTTATAAAATTATCATTTGTCATAAAGTACAGATTCTAAAAGTGTTTCATCTGTCATGACATAATTATGGACTTGCTCAAGAACATTATTTAAGTCCGGTGATAAATGGTCAGATGAATAGGCACAAACAGAAAGTAAGTTTGCATTCATGACTAAGTCATCAGCTGTGGATTCAAATTCTTTTAGTAAATCAGCATCCGGTTTGGAAGATGCCCATTCCACATGAGCCCATGTGCGAATCGAAGAATCAGGATTATTAAATGAAGATAAGTCTTTTTGGAAATGGTGAAGAATGGTTTGTGTGTGAAAATCACCTTTAGCTAGGTAATATTCAAAGTTATTTACTAAGCGGATAGATGGTTTTTTTTCCTCGCTAATCCCTTTATCAATCAACGCTTGTACTTTAGGAAGATTTCGCATGCTTTCAATAATCAATACTTGTTGATTATTATCTAAGCCAGTTTGAATAAAATGAGATAAATTATTTAAATAAGCCTCGTGGCATTGAAATCGATAAAAAACATGGCCTGCTTTCATTTCTTCTAAATCAATTGTATTAAGTACGTCCATATTTCACCTCTATGAAATTTTAGGACTCAGTCTTGATTCTATTGATGACTTAGAATAGTCTAAGTGGCCCCAAATGATTTTTGGATTTTATTTCTGTATGTAAGAGTAACATGTCATTTAAAGGTAGTACAGCATATCGAATCACTGTTTATCTGAAAATTC
>JAHIWI010000079.1 GCA_018816185.1 Bacillota bacterium | reverse complement strand
TTCATAACGGTTGCTAACATGCCCATGTAATCAGCTGTAGCACGATCCATTCCCATTTCACTACCTATTTTCCCACGCCAAATGTTTCCGCCGCCAACTACTACAGCAACTTCCACACCTAACTCAACTACTTCTTTTACTTGTTCTGCAACTGACATAATAATTTGGGGTGATAGACCAAAACCTTGCTCCCCTGCTAATGCTTCTCCGCTTAGCTTTAGTACAACTCTTTTGTATTGTGGTTCGCTCATAGGAATCCTCCATCACACTTTTTTGTGGAAAAATAGGGAACACAAAATCGTGCCCCCTAGGTAAAATCGTATAATTGGATGTATATTCTGTTCATCACATAAAGTGACTAACCGAATAATAATTACCCTTTGTTTACTTGGCTCATAACTTCTTCAGCGAAGTTATCTTGACGTTTTTCAATTCCTTCACCAACAGAGTAACGAACGAATTCTGTTACTGTTCCGCCAGTTGAGTTAACGAAATCGCGTACTTTTTGATCTGAATTTTTAACGAAAGATTGATCTAAAAGACAAACCTCTTCAAAATACTTACCAAGACGACCTTCAACCATTTTAGCAACAATGTTTTCTGGCTTGCCTTCGTTTAAAGCTTGCTCAGTTAACACTTTACGCTCGCGGTCAACTTCTTCTTCAGAAACTTCATCACGAGAAATGAATTGTGGGTTTAATGCAGCAACATGCATTGCAACATCTTTAGCAGCTTGCTCGTTTGTAGATCCTTCAAGCATTACCAATACGCCAATACGTCCACCCATATGAAGGTAAGGACCGAAAGCATCATTGTCTGTTTTTGTGCGAACAACAAATCGACGTAAAGTGATTTTTTCACCAATTTTAGCAATTGCATTTGAAATGTGATCAGCCACTGTAAGACCATTTGGAAGTGTAGAAGCAGTTGCTTCTTCAACAGAAGCTGGTTTAGTTGCTAACAAGTGTTCAGCTAATTCTTTAACAAGTACTTGGAACCCTTCGTTTTTAGCAACGAAGTCAGTCTCAGCATTTACTTCAAGAAGTACTGCCTCATTACCTTTTACTAAAATAGATGTTGTACCTTCAGCAGCAATACGGTCTGCTTTTTTAGCAGCACTTGAAAGACCTTTTTCACGTAAGAAATCGATTGCCTCTTCAAGATTACCATTTGTTTCTACTAATGCTTTTTTACAGTCCATCATACCTGCGCCTGTTTTTTCACGTAATTCTTTTACCATTTGAGCTGTAACTGCCATTATTGTTTCCTCCTATCAATATATATGAGTGTCTTTTTCTCAAAAAAAGGTGATAAGGGGTTTAGCCGCTTATCACCTTTATCGTACATGTGAATTATTCTGCAGCAGCTTCAGCTGGAGCTTGTTCTTCACCTTGTCTTGATTCCATTAAAGCATCTGCCATTTTAGCTGTTAATAATTTAACGGCACGAATCGCATCATCATTTGCTGGAATTACATAATCAATTTCATCAGGGTCACAGTTAGTATCTACAATTCCAACGATTGGAATGTGTAATTTGATAGCTTCTGCAACAGCAATACGCTCTTTACGTGGGTCAACGATGAACATAACATCTGGAGTCCCTTTCATGTCGCGAATACCGCCTAAGAATTTAACAAGACGTTCGTGTTCTTTTTTAAGTTGTCCTACTTCTTTTTTAGGAAGAACTGTGAATGTACCGTCTTCTTCCATTTTTTCGATAGCTTTCATACGATTAACTCGTTTTTGAATAGTACCGAAGTTAGTTAGTGTACCACCCAACCAACGTTGGTTAATGTAGTACATACCTGAACGCTCTGCTTCTTCTTTGATAGCATCTTGTGCTTGTTTTTTCGTACCTACGAAAAGAACTTTACCACCATCTGCTCCAACTTGACGCATGAAAGCATAAGCTTCTTCAAGTTTCTTAACTGTTTTTTGTAGATCGATGATGTAGATTCCGTTACGTTCAACAAAAATGTATTTTTTCATTTTTGGATTCCAACGGCGAGTTTGGTGACCGAAGTGTACACCAGCTTCAAGTAATTGTTTCATTGAAATTACTGACATTTTTTGTTTCCTCCTGGTTTGGTTTAATTTCCCTCCGCATTCTTCAACTAGAGCACAAGACCTTAATTTAATAAGGACCACTTGTCACTATCCAAATGCGTGTGTGATAACACCATTTGATAATATACCATATATAAAATAGTACTGCAACCTATTCATGGTGAAATTTCAACATAAGTTCAATTTCAGTTTTCCCTTTTCCTAATTGTTTAGCGATTTCTTCAATTGATTTACCAGCGTTTGATAAAGCTAAAACTTGATTTTGTGGAGTTAGTTCATTTTTACTCTCTACTGTTTCTTTCACAGGAGAAGCTTGTTGATAAAGTTTGGCAACTGCACTTTTCGAAACAGTTGACCGAGGTGAAAATGGAATCTCATCTATTGGTGTTTTTTCTTCTTTTTTTATAAGGTGTTTCGTTTCATTCGTTATAGCTAACTCTTCGATTAAACGGTTATTTTCGTCTTTTATTTCAAATAAATACGCACTTACTGCATCGTCCATTTCTTTCATAAATTCTTCGTGTTGCTTTTCTATATCTTTCGCATTAGATAGTCTAGTAAATAATAATGCGATTAGAAAAAAAGAAACAAATTGAAGAATAAATAAGAATGTTAATAACACACCTGACATAGATACTCCTATCCACTAAAGTCCACAAAATTCCCTTTATAGGGGTGCTTTGACACAACTTTGGTTTCTATACTATTTTCTTCTTGTTCCTCTTGCTGTTCAGACTCATGTTGTTTAGGATCTTTCTCTTGATGTAATTCTTCAGCATGCAATGTCGTTGTAACGGTAGAACGATTTCGTTCTAATTGTCGCATCATGGCATCAGAAGCAGCTTCTTGGTTTCTCAAAGTGAACTGATTTGCTGTATCAGACATCTTGCCAGCGTCAAATGTTTTGGGTATGGCAATTTGTAATTCGACACCTTTTAGGCTCATATGTTTTCCCCCAATTAGGCATTTAACATTTCACTAGTTAAATACTTTCGTAACTTAAAAAGGGCTTTAGAATGAATTTGTGAAATTCTTGAGGTCGATAAATTTAGCATTTCACCGATTTCGGTTAGTGTTAACTCTTCTGTATAGAACAAACTGAGGACTAGTTGTTCTTTTTCGTTTAATAGTTTTATGCGATCAGCAAGGTCTCCTAATAATTCAACCTTTACCAGTTGTTGCTCTGGTGATTTCGTTTCGACATCACGAATGACAAATGATTTGCCTTCAGCTTCTTCACTGTCTTGTATTTGTTCATCAATCGATAAGACATTTGAAAAGAAATGTTCTTGGACAGTTCGGTAAATATCATCAACGGGTAAATCAACATGCGCAGCCACTTCTTCAGGTGTCGCATGCCTCATCAATTTTTGTTCTAATTCTTCAATACTAGCCTCTAACTTTTTAGCCTTTTCTCTAGTTGATCGTGGAAGCCAATCTTCTTTTCTTAAACCATCAATAATTGCTCCTCGAACACGGAACGATGCATATGTATCAAATTTCAAGTCCCTTTGCGGCTCGAATTTATTAAGCGCATCGAATAACCCCATCATCCCTAAACTTTTCAAGTCATCTTTTGAGACATTCTTGGGTAGACCTGCACCAATTCTTTGGACATGATAATTAACCAAGGGGGTATATTTACGGATTAACAAATCGCCTGCATCTGGATCTTTTTCGTTTATCCATAGTTGCCAGTTACGTTGTTCGTCGGATTGATTGGATTGTGTCATCGAATCCCCCTATCATTTG
>JAHIWI010000351.1 GCA_018816185.1 Bacillota bacterium | reverse complement strand
CATACCATTTGCTTTCGTGCATTTGCAGGAACAGTTACTCCTACTTTTGACTGAACTAAGACACACAAATAAGGTTGCTAAGAAAAAAGGGCTGTCCCAAAAGTCATTTAATTGACTTTTAAAGGCAGCCCTTTTCGAATTTAAAATAGCAGTAATTCCGTAACATGCGGCCGCATTCCGCGAGTGGTTCTGAGCTTACTCTATTGAAGGTAATTTCTCCTTCGGTTTTCCCGCTTCCATTAACACCTTGCTACCCATTAGGAAAAATCCTTGAATAAACAATAGAATGCCGGTTCCTATTAACAACCATTCAATTTTTACCACGTCAGCCAATGGTCCGAAGATAATCATTCCTAGAGGCATCATGGAACTGGAGATCATACCTAAAACTCCAAATACTCGCCCAAGATAATCTCCTTCCACCTTCTCTTGCAATAAAACCATTGAGGGTGTGTTAAATATCGGCATCGAGATACCGACAATCCCCATGAAAATCAAATATGCCCAAAAAACAGGGACTACTCCAAAGACGACTGTGCATACAGCCATCATGAGTGTTGCGAGTGTCATCGTATGCATTTTATTTTTAAAGCCACCCCAAGACGCGATGATAATTCCGCCTGCAATCATGCCTAACGCAAAAGCAATTTCAATTGCCGTTAGTCGCCATACAGCGTTACCAAAGGTCCTGGCAACTTGAAGCGGTGTCAAAAACGCTGCAGGGGCAACGAGTACAAAGAAGAACGCAAAAAAGACAAAGAACTTCTTAAGAAATTCATGATTCTTGATATACGTGTAACCTAGTTTTAAGTCACTTAAATAACTGGTTGTTTGTGCTTGTGCTGCCTTGGCGTGTAAAGGTATTTTCAAAAATACTAATAGCGTGAAGACGGCAATTGCAGCTGTGACGACATCAATTAAAAATATCACTTCAATTGAAGCTACAGAAAGGAGTGCTCCGGCTAGCATTGGTGAAAGTAACATCACAAATGCCTGGATACTTCCATTCGTTCCATTTACTTTTGTTAGCTGTTCTTCTGGCACAATTTGTGGAAGTATCGCACCAACAGCCGGTGTTTGAATACCTGCCCCAATAGCACGAATGGCTGACATCACGAATAACAATATGAGCGAATCATATCCAAGGAAAAACAAAATCGCTAATATGAGTGTTGAAATGGCGATCATTGAGTCTGCAAAAATAATGAGCATTTTTCGGTTGTACCGATCTGCCCAAACTCCAGCAAATGGTGAAAGGAAAAAAGCAGGCAGGAAACCACACACGATGGAAATTGTCATCATGACACCAGACTCTGTTGTTAAGGTGATATACCACATAATGGCGTATTGCACCAACATAGAGCCAAATAATGAAAGGGTTTGACTGCTCAAAAAGAGGATGATATTCCTTTTCCATTGTTCATTTACAGGTTCAATTACTGTATTCATTATTGGCATCCTCTTCACTTTCGATTGTCTTTAATGGCTTTAAATAAAATTGGGTTTAAATGTAGTTAAAATCTCGTATTCATTTCGTCTGTAAATTCTTTCGTGATCTTGTTTAATTTTCCCTTACTTTCGAGCTCTGTTGGGCTCGTCACTCCGATGTAGTATTTAATTTTAGGCTCTGTTCCACTTGGTCGAACACAAACCCATGACCCATCTTCAAGGAAGTATTTGATGACATTAGATTTTGGTAAAGATAGCTTTTCTTTCTTTCGTCTATCTACAAACGATCGCGTTTGTGTTGAATAGTCTTCTTGCGAAGCGATAGAGAGACCGGCAATTTCTTTAAGTGGATTTTCACGCAGGCTTGTTAATAATTGTTGAATCGCACGCGCTCCATCTGCTCCTTTTTTTGTAACCGATACAAGACCTTCAAGGTAATAACCATGTCGTTCATACAGATCATGTAAAACGTCAAGTAGCGTCTTACCATGGCTCTTATAATAAGCCGCTGCTTCCGTAATGGCTATGACAGATTGAATTGCATCTTTGTCACGAGCGAAAGGCTTGATTAAATAACCATAGCTTTCTTCGTAGCCAAATAAGAATTGAAATTCCTTCGTTTCTTCGTATTGTTTAATCTTTTCACCTATGAATTTAAAACCAGTTAATACGTCTTCTGTGGATGAGCCGTGGTACTCAGCTATAACTCGTCCTAAATCCGAAGTCACAATGGTTTTAAAAACACGACCATTAGCTGGCATTTCGCCAGTTACTTTTATTTGTGTTAATAAATAGTCAATTAAAATAGCGCTTGTTTGATTTCCAGTTAAAAGAACAAAGTCCTCATCTTGCTTAACCGCTATGCCAACTCGGTCGCCATCTGGATCAACCGTGATTAATAAATCAGCGTCTGTTTTCAATCCTTTTTCCTTAGCTAACTCGAACGAGCTTGCTTCTTCAGGGTTTGGTGACTTTAGAGTCGGAAACTCTCCGTCAGGTTTCATTTGCTCCATTACATAGTCAAACTGTGTATAACCCGCTTCAGTCATTATTGTTTGAACCGTTTCTCCAGATGCCCCGTGTAGTGGAGAAAAGACGACCCTAATATTTTCTTTCATTGTCTGATCTGATTGATGTTGAACCGATTTAACAGCATCACCATACAATTGATCAAGTTCTGCGCCTATATATTGAATAGTGCCTTCATTCAGTAGTGAATCGAAGTCTCCCTTTTCAATGGCTAATTCATCACTGATATCATTGACAAATGAAATTACCTGTTCGGCATCTTCAAGGTTTAATTGTGCCCCATCTTCCCCGTATACTTTGTATCCATTGTATTCAGGTGGATTATGACTAGCCGTAATCACCACCCCCATAAAGGCATTTAGTTCACGTACACTAAATGACAACTGTGGTGTTGTCCGAGGTGCTTGATACACATATGCTTTAATGCCGTTTTTCGCAAAAGTAGCGGCTGCTTCATATGCAAACTCCGGTGATTTTCTTCTACTATCGTAAGCAATTACAATGCCTCGTTTCATAGCATCTGTTCCAGCAGCCATAATGAATTCAGCAATCCCTTGAGACGCTTTACACACCGTGTAAGTGTTCATGCGGTTCGTTCCAGCACCAATTTCTCCACGCATGCCACCGGTACCAAATTCAAGGTTTTTATAAAAGGCATCCTCACGTTTTTTTTCATCGGTTTGCATGGATTGAAGCTGAACTTTTAGCTCTTCTTCAAGTGTTTCATTTGTCAGCCATTTTTGAAATGCTTGGTTGTAATTCATATGTATGCCTCCATTTTTAACAGTTTCTTGAAATTTTCATTTGAAAAGAAAGGCCTTCCATCTAGTGGGATGGAAGGCTATTTATGTTTGTTTCTTCAGTGAAGTCTCATCCTTTTTTGTATTCAACACGGTAGACGTCATGACGGCGGTCTTTCAGCTGCTTAACCGTACCATCTTGACGTTGGCGACGTAAAATCTCTAAATCGACATCTCCAATTAAGACCATTTCTAAGTTCGGATTTGTTTCTCCCACAATTCCATCACGCGCAAATTCGAAATCTGATGGTGCATAGATGCCTGATTGTGCATATTGAATATCCATATTTTCAGTTTGTGGCAAGTTACCCACTGTTCCTGAAATAACCGTATAGATTTGATTTTCAACAGCACGAGCTTGTGCACAATATTTCACACGTAAGTACCCTTGTCGATCTTCTGTACAGAATGGTGCAAAGATAATATTAGCACCCATATCTGTAGCAATACGAGCAAGTTCAGGGAATTCAATATCATAACAAATTTGAATGGCGATCTTCCCACAATCTGTATCGAATACGCGAACTGTATCTCCTGCACTAATCCCCCACCATTTTCGTTCATTTGGTGTGATGTGGATTTTGTATTGCTTATCAATCGATCCATCACGTCGGAATAAATATGCGATATTGTAAATTTCATCATTTTCTTCTTTAACGAAATGTGACCCACCAACAATGTTCACATTATATCGAACAGCTAAATCTGAGAAGAGTTCAATGTATTGCGGTGTATATTCCGTTAAACGTCTAATCGCACGACTTGGTGAAGGTTCATTTAAGAATGACATCAATTGTGTCGTGAAAATTTCAGGGAATACAACGAAATCCGAATGTGCATCTGAAGCAACATCTACGAAGTATTCACATTGATTGGCCAAATCATCAAATGATTCAATCGCACGCATCATGTATTGAACGACACAAATTCGAACTGGATAACTCGTTTTAAAATGACGCTTCGACATTGGTTTATAGTCGACATTGTTCCATTCCATAAGTGTCGCGTACTTGCCTGAAGCTGTATCATCCGGTAAATAGTTTGGATTAATACGCATTAACGTAAAGCCATTCATAATTTGGAAAGTTAACACGGGATCATAAATTTTATGTCTTGATACGGCATCTACGTATTCACGAGGACGCATCTCATCTGCATGTTTATGATAGTTCGGAATACGTCCACCGATAATAATTGACTTCAAATTAAATTGGCGCGCTATTTCTTTACGTGCTTCATATAAACGTTGACCAACCTTCATACGACGATATTCCGGATGTACCATTACTTCAATTCCGTACATATTGTAGCCTTCAGGATTATGATTGGTAATATAGCCATCGTCCGTTACGTCAGACCATGAATGGCGATCGTCGTACTCGTCGAAGTTAATAATCAAGCTGGAGCAAGATCCTATAATCTCACCGTCTAGTTCCGCTACCATTTGACCTTCGGGGAAAACGCTTAAGTGACTACGCAATTGATCTACTTTCCATGGATCCATTCCCGGAAAACATAGTCTTTGCATTGCTAATAATGGTTCTATATCATCCATGGTTGTTTGTCGAATAACCATGCTTACTTCAAATTTTGATAAATCGAAT
>JAHIWI010000078.1 GCA_018816185.1 Bacillota bacterium | reverse complement strand
TTCACTAGAAGCTAATGTTGCCCCGTCTACATGAATTTTTTGAACCAAGCTATATGGAGATTGAAAGTAGAGGAGACCAAGTAATGTCATAAGGAAAAGGACAAGCAATAACGTGAATTTTCTATTCGTTCTTTTTTTACGCCGATCGCGCAAAGTTGGAATTCTATCTTCAATATCGATTATTTTTTCCACGTTATGCCTCCTCCTCCTTACTTACTTTGATCTTTTGAAAAATGAAGTATTATACCAACTATTAACCATGTGGAAAATAAGGATGTTCCTCCATAACTTATGAATGGCAAGGTTACACCAGTTACAGGAAATAAACCAATGACCACCCCAATATTAAGGAAAATTTGACTTCCCATCATGCTAATAAAACCTGCGATGACAAGCGACCCCATCGTCGAGGATGAGAGCACTGCTAGTCTATATCCGGTGTAAAGAAACATGAAGAACAAACCGATTAACACAACCGCTCCGATAAACCCCATTTCTTCAACGATGATGGAGAAAATAAAATCATTTTGAGGTTCTGGGAGATATAAAAACTTTTGCCTACTTTGTCCATATCCATGTCCGAATAATCCTGAAGGACCAATTGCAAGTAATGATTGTATGCCTTGGAATCCACTTCCTAATGGATCTTCCCACGGATTGATAAAGGCTTCAATTCGTTTTAAGCGATACGGAGCCGAGATGATTAATGCAACAATTGAGAGAATACCAGAAACGCCAATCACCATAAAAAACTTCATTGGATAACCAGCAATAAATAACAAAGCAAAAGCACCTATGATTAATAAGAAAGCCGATCCAAAGTCAGGTTGTATTAAAATAATTCCAGCCGGAACTAGACAAATTAGCAGATGCGATAGTTTCCATTTCATTTTAAGGTGTGCAGATGTAGCTAATAAAGTTGATAAATAAGTGATAACAGCTATTTTGACAAATTCAGCTGGTTGAATACTAAAGCCTGCTAGTTGAATCCAACTTCGCGAACCATTTCTCACTACTCCTAAACCAGGAATATAAACAGCAAATAATAAAACTACTGCTAAGGCGTACATCACCTTCCAAAAGGCTGGCTGGGAAGTCATTGGGTTTTTATATAAAATCCATGCCGCAAACATGCCTAGGAAGCCGTATATGGATTGTTTCCAGAAAAAAGGCATACTATCTTCATAATGCACTTTGCCCCAATAAGAGCCCGCTGAGTATACAAAACTGAGTCCAATAGCAGTAAGTACTATACTTAATATCAAAAATGTTTTGAGAGGTTTGACTTGCAGGATCGGCATCCCTTCGTTTGTCTATTTATTTATCAATCTTTCAAATTAAAAACAGCTGTAATAAAATCGTCACCGCGTAATTCAAAATTCGGATACTGATCCCAACTTGCACATGCAGGTGAAAGCAAGACTATATCTTGAGGCACAGAAATTTCTGCTGCTAAATGCACCGCTTCTTTCACATCATGAACCATAAATGTTTGAGAAACTCCGCATGACTCAGCAAATTCTTTTAATCGCCCACTGGTTTCTCCAAATGAAATTAAGGCTTTGACACGATTCATATGAGGTCTTAACTCTTCAAACGAATGGCCTCGGTCTAATCCACCAGCTAATAAAATGACAGGATCTTCAAAAGCAGCAATTGCACTCTTCGTAGCAAGTGTATTGGTAGCTTTTGAATCATTATAAAATTTCCGTTGATTCCAATCACGAACAAATTGAGTGCGGTGCTTTACACCTGTAAAGGACGACAGAACATGTAAGATTGTTTCTTTTGGACAATCTAAAGTTGTAGCAGCAGCAATAGCAGATAATACATTCTCTAAATTATGCTCGCCTGGAAGCGCTATTTGTTTTCGAGAAACATATTCTTCACCGTGTAAATAAACAAATTCTTCATCCGCACTAATTCCTTCTTCAGTTCTTCCTTTCGTTGAGAAAGGCATCAACTTCGCTTTCGTACGTTTGGCAAATTTCGCTACTTCTTCTTGATCTTGATTATAAATAAATAAATCTGAAGCATCTTGATGCATGGTTACAGCAAATTTCGCTTCACCATATTCATCAAATGAGCCATGATAATCTAAATGTGCTTCATATAAATTTGTCCAAATTGAGATTTTTGGTTTAAATGCTTCCGTTCCCATTAGCTGAAAACTTGAAAGTTCCGTAACAATAATTTGATCAGAACTAGCTTCTTCCGCCACTTTACATGCTACTGTTCCAATATTTCCAGCAATTAATGGTCTCAATCCACCTTGGTTTAACATGTGGAATAATAATGTTGTAGTTGTCGTTTTCCCATTCGAACCTGTAATTCCAATTAATGGCGCTTCACTAATTCGATAGGCAAGCTCCACTTCCGTCCAAACAGGAATTTTACGTTTAACAGCATCGGCAACAATTGGGTTATGATACGGAATTCCAGGATTTTTAACAACTAATTCAAATCCTTCGTCTAATAAATCCTCAGGGTGCCTGCCACATATAACGGTTATCCCCTTACTTAATAATGCTTGAGCATCTGGACTTTCTTCAAAAGGTTTCGCATCGTTAACTGTCACAAATGCCCCTAACTTATGTAGCAACTCTGCTGCAGCTACCCCACTTTTCGCTAAACCAAGTACTAATACTTTTTTTGATGTAAATTCGTTTGTCAGTTTCATTTACATCACCTCCATCATAACTGCTACAAATGCTGCTAAAAAAGCAGTAGACCAAAATACAACTACCACTTTCCATTCAGACCAGCCAGATAACTCAAAATGATGATGTAGTGGACTCATTTTAAAAATTCGTTTTCCAGTCGTCTTAAAACTAATCACTTGTAGAATAACTGACAGTGTTTCTGCCACAAATACGATTCCGATCAGCAGCAATAACAGTTCTTGTTTTACTAAAATAGAAAGCATCGCTAACGCTCCGCCTAAAGCCAATGAACCTGTATCTCCCATAAAGACTTTCGCGGGATTTGCATTGAAAATCAAAAAGCCTA
>JAHIWI010000350.1 GCA_018816185.1 Bacillota bacterium | reverse complement strand
CATAAAAATAGCTGTTTCCTTCATTTGAACGAAATGCTCGTAGTTTAATAAACCTTTTGTTTCATTCGTACTAGGCAGCACTGATATCACTAAATCTGCCAATGGTAACTTCTCACTGAGATTTTCAAAAGAAATCATTTCGTTCATATGAGATGATGCTTTACCTGAACGATTGCATCCAATGGTGTGAACTCCGAACGCTTGAAGTAATCGTCCAATTTCTCCTCCAATGGCACCTGGTCCAATAATAATTGCAGTAGAACCTCGAAGTTCTGTAGAACCTGACTTGCGGCTCCATGAATTCTGTTGATATATCCAAGGCACTGATCGTTTCAACGCTAAAATATGAGCCATAACGGATTCAGCCATCGGGGTTTTATGTATGCCTTTCACATTCGTTAGGAAAATCCTTCGCTCCCCTATTTCTTGTAACGGCATTTTTTCTAAACCAGCAGATGCGACCATCAACCACTTTAGTGAACTTGCTTTGTTTAAAGTCTCAGTGGTGATGTCTTCCCCATATGTCACAATAATTTCTGCATGTTTTAATGCTTCTTCATCTTTTATATTTGAGAATACGAAATCCACATTTGAAAAGTCATGTTGTAAATCTTCTATTAAATAATCCTTCACTGGAAATGTAAATAAAACTTTCATCTATTATTCCTCAATTATGCCACGTAATGTTTGTAACGCTTCTTCTACATGGCCTTTCACTTTTACTTTTCTCCACTCTTTAATTACGGTGCCTGTTGGATCGATTAAAAACGTTGAACGCTCAACACCCATGTATTCTTTACCATACATTTTTTTGAGCACCCATACGCCATATGCTTCAGAAACCTGATGCTGATCGTCGATTAGCAACGAAAATGGCAAACCGTGTTTTTCAATGAATTTCGTATGCGCCTTCTCACCATCTGGACTTACTCCAAGAATAACTGCGTTTAAACTTTCAAATGACTCATAGGCATCTCTGAAATCGCAAGCTTCTGTCGTACATCCAGGTGTCGCATCTTTCGGATAAAAGTATAAAATTATGTATTTCTTTCCGGCGAAATCACTTAACGAAACATCTTCGCCACTTTCATTTTTCAATGTAAATTCTGGTGCATGTAAACCTTCGAGTGTTGTCATGGTAATCCCTCCACACTTCTATTTGTCTTATCGTACCTAAGAATGCACTGACTTTCAATTTCTTTGGCGTTTAGATGCTTTTTTGTCTAGAATAAGGAATGGAAGAAATAGAACGGAGGAATTATTTACATGAACAAAACACAATCAGAACGATTACATGAAGAAGCATTACAACATATAGTCGGTGGCGTTAACAGCCCATCTCGATCATATAAAGCGGTTGGTGGCGGTGCTCCAACCGTAATGGAAAGAGCGCAAGGCGCATATTTTTGGGACGTTGATGGCAATAAATACATCGATTATTTAGCCGCTTATGGTCCGATTATTACAGGTCACGCACATCCACATATCACAAAAGCGATTACGAAAGCAGCAGAAAATGGTGTTTTATTTGGCACACCTACACCTCACGAGTTAACTTTTGCGAAAATGTTAAAAGAAGCCATTCCAGGAATGGATAAAGTTCGCTTTGTTAACTCTGGGACCGAAGCTGTTATGACCACGATTCGAGTAGCTCGAGCATATACAGGACGAACAAAAATCATGAAATTTGCTGGTTGTTACCACGGGCATTCTGATTTAGTTTTAGTCGCTGCCGGTTCAGGACCAGCAACATTAGGTACACCAGATTCAGCAGGCGTCCCTCAATCCATTGCCAAAGAGGTCATCACCATTCCCTTCAATAATCCAGAAGCTTTTAAAAAAGCCATGGACAAATGGGGCAAAGAAATTGCCTGTATTTTAGTCGAACCAATTGTAGGCAACTTTGGGATTGTTGAACCAATAGAAGGCTTCCTTCCACTTGTACATGACATAGCTAAAGACAAAGGTGCGTTAATTGTCTACGATGAAGTGATTACAGCATTCCGATTCCATTACGGCGGTGCTCAAGATTTACTAGGACTAACTCCTGATTTAACTGCATTAGGTAAAATCATTGGTGGTGGCTTACCTATTGGCGCTTATGGTGGTAAAAAAGAAATTATGGAACAGGTCGCTCCATTAGGTCCTGCGTATCAAGCGGGAACAATGGCAGGTAACCCTGCGTCCATATTAGCTGGAATCGCTTGCTTAGAAGTATTAAAAGAAGAAGGCGTTTATGAGGAAATGGATCGTTTAGGTGCAATTTTAGAAGAAGGTATTTTATTAGCAGCAACAAAACATAACATTACAATTACAATTAATCGTTTAAAAGGTGCTTTAACCATATACTTCACTGATGTGAAGGTAGAAAACTATGACCAAGCAGAAGCTACAGATGGAGAAATTTTTGGACGTTTCTTTAAGTTAATGCTTGAACAAGGTATCAACTTAGCACCCTCAAAATATGAAGCGTGGTTTATAACAACAGCTCACACAGAAGAAGATATTCGTGTGTCTCTTGAAGCAGTAGACAAAGCTTTCTCTCAACTGTCTATATGATAATTGACCTTCTAACTATCTTGTTGTAAGGTAGCCAAAAGTTGAATTGCGAAAGGAAATAAAACTCTTATGAAATTAGGCGCACGAATTGTAAAAACAGGTGTGGCTATCGTGTTTGCTTTGTTTATGGCTGACTTGTTGAATTTACCAGCTCCTATTTTTGCTGGAATCGCAGCCATATTCGCGATACAACCTTCCATTTATCGTTCCTACTTAACAATTATTGAACAAATTCAATCGAATTTAATTGGAGCCGGTGTTGCTGTCATTTTCGCTCTTATTTTTGGCCATCAGTACGTTGCTATAGGGCTGGCTTGTGTTATTACAATCGCAATCATGTTAAAACTTAAGCTGGAAAAATCCATCTCACTTGCACTTGTTACCATAATTGCCATTATGGAAGTGCAAACGGATGACTTCTTAACATTTGCACTCATTCGATTTGCGACAATCGTTGTCGGTGT
>JAHIWI010000349.1 GCA_018816185.1 Bacillota bacterium | reverse complement strand
TAAATCCTCAACATCTTCAATACCGACTGATATACGAACCAAGCCGTCCAATATGCCGAGTTCTTGACGACGATCGGCTGGAATTGATGCGTGAGTCATCTGTGCAGGAACAGAAATTAAACTTTCTACAGCTCCTAAACTTTCAGCTAATGTGAAGTAACGTAATTTCTTCAATAACTGTGCGGCTTTTTCTGTGCTACCAACGTCAAATGAAATCATTCCACCAAATCCAGTGGTTTGTTTCTTCATAATGTCATGTCCTGCATGCGTTTCAAGTCCAGGGTAATATACCTTGCCTACTGACTCATGAGCAACTAAGAAATCGGCAATTCGCTTCGCATTTGAATTCGTTTCTTCCATACGAATGCCAAGCGTTTTCAACCCTCTAATAAGTAGCCATGAATCTTGCGGTCCTAAAATAGCCCCTACTGAATTTTGAACAAAATGGAGTTCTTTTGCCAATTCCTCGGTAGCTACTACAACTAATCCAGCGACTACATCACTATGACCACCAATGTATTTCGTGGCACTATGCAAGACGATATCAGCACCTAAGGAAATCGGTTGTTGCAAATAAGGCGTCATGAACGTGTTATCTACGATCGTCAGTAGTCCTTTAGATTTTGCGAGCTTCGCAATATCAGCGATATTCGTTACTTTCAATAAAGGATTCGTAGGTGTTTCCAAGAATACCGCCTTTGTATTTTCTTGAATAGCCGCTTCAAATTCAGCCAAATTTGAAGAATCCACAAATGTAGATTCAATGCCGAAACGGTTTAGCACTTTCGTCATTACGCGATATGTACCACCATACACATCGTCGGTCATCACGATATGATCACCAGAGTTAAACAGCATCATAACTGAACTGATTGCCGCCATTCCAGATCCAAATGCAAAACCTGCATGACCTCCTTCAAGGTCACTGATTAATACTTCAAGTGCATGACGTGTTGGGTTTCCAGTGCGAGAATATTCGTATCCACGGAAATCACCTACTGCATCTTGTTTATACGTACTTACTTGATAAATGGGTGTTGAAACAGCACCGGTCGTTTCATCTCCAACGATGCCAGCGTGTATTAATTTCGTTTTAGGTCTCATCTTTATTCATCCTCCTTTAAAAGATCGTACACATTTTGACTTAAGTACCGTTCACTAGAGTCTGCAAAAATGGTGACGATATGACTTCCTCGCTTGGCTACTTTTGCTTCTTCTAACGAGGCAAATAAAGCAGCTCCAGATGAACTTCCTACCAATAAGCCTTCTTTTGAAGACAACTCACGAAGTTTGTCAAAAGCGTCTCGATCCGTCACTGTATGAATGGCATTAAAATAGGATTTGTCCATATACGCAGGTAAAAATTCCATTCCAATTCCTTCGGTATAATGAGAACCAGCTTCTCCTCCGTTTAATATAGAGCCTTCTGGTTCTACAATCACTGTCTTAATGTTTGCGTTTTGACTTTTTAAATACTTCGCCGTTCCCATAAATGTTCCACCCGAACCCGCTCCAGCAACAAACACATCAATTTCACCATCTAAGTCACGCCACAACTCAGGACCTAATGTCTGTACATATGTTTCCGGATTGGCTGGGTTCGAAAATTGCGAAGGTGAAAAAGCACCTGGAGTTTCCTGAACCAACTCCTTGGCTTTTTCAATCGCACCTTTCATCCCTAGCTCAGTTGGCGTATTTACAATTTCAGCACCAAGAGCTCGCATCAGCGTTTGCTTTTCCATACTGAATTTTTGAGGTACAACAAATTTGACAGTATATCCTTTTCCAATCGCCGCTAAAGCTACACCAATTCCAGTATTCCCAGCAGTGGGTTCGATTATCGTTCCACCTGGAAGTAATTGACCAGACTCTTCTGCATCCCGTAGTAGTGATAATCCTAAGCGATCCTTGACACTTCCACCAGGATTCATAAATTCGAGTTTAGCAAAGATACGACAATTGTTTGGAATTTCAATATTTTTTAATTCAACAACAGGTGTATTCCCTATTAATTCATGTACACTTCCATAAACATTCATTAAGCTTCCTCCGCAAAGACCACGCGCCATTCATCTTTTTTCATAAGCATATCACGAGCGATGGCTTGTGCGCCTTCTAAACTGTGGTTAGCTGCCCAGCCACATTGGACTTCATTACAAGCAGGAACTTCCGTTGCATTTAAAACATCTTCTAACGTTTTTTCTAATATCATCAAAATCTCGTCAAAGTCGTCATGATTTATCACGGCTAAATAAAAACCTGTCTGACATCCCATTGGACTCATATCCACAACTTTGTCTGTATGGTTCCGAATATTTTCAGCCATTAAATGTTCAATAGAGTGAAGACCTGCCATTTCCATATGTTCTTTGTTAGGTTGTTTAAAACGAATATCATATTTTAAAATTTCGTCACCATTCGCTCCAAGCTTTCTGCCTGCTAAACGAACATAAGGTGCAACCACTTTTGTATGATCTAAATTAAAACTTTCTACATTCATTTGTTTCATTTTTCAACACTCCTTTAGTTTTTAGTTGCTTCCATCAGCCATACATAATCATTCATACGCTCAAATCGAACTTCAAATCCAGCATTCTTAAATATTGTTTCAAGAATGGAAATGGTCGTATAGTATTCACGTTCCAAATCATCTGCTACGTTGTTAAAACCACGCGTGCGTTCTTTCTTAATTTGGTCTTGTTTTGCTTGTTCTGAAATAAAAACTGTATCGGCAAATACCACTTTTCCACCCTTTGACAAAAGACTTGCATATTGATGGACAGCTTTACCTTTATCTTCATCCGTTAAATGATGAAAAACGTAAGAGCTGACAATTGTATCTATATGTTCAGTTGTTTCAAAAGATAGCAAATCCCCATCCGTTAATGAAATATGAGGAAAACGTTCTCCAGTTACTTTTCTCATCGCTGCATTTGGTTCAATTCCGATTACCTTGTAACCAGCATCTAGTAACTTAGCAGTTAAATTACCAGTTCCCGTTCCAAATTCAAGTACTGTCCCAAAAGATCGTTCAGTAACCGCTGTTAAAATTTCCTTATATTTATCAAACACATCCCGATATTCCGGATCTTTTCCTGAAACGGATGCATCATATGAATCTACCCAC
>JAHIWI010000348.1 GCA_018816185.1 Bacillota bacterium | reverse complement strand
GGGAATTCCCTATGGTTTTCTTTTTGTACTCTTTTTTTCAAAGACCTCAAAGATTCTAGCTAATGTAAAGTAAATATCGAGGCAATTTTACTTTTATAATTAAAACCATTAATCAGGAGTATATGTTTCTGATGTATATATACTGCACCATTTAGGTTGCAAACTCTGTATTATCAATATGTTTTTGCTAATTGTAATGGAGGCGGCGACTACGAGGTGATCAGCGCGAGCTTTAGACCCTGGACTGAGCGCAGCGAGGAAAGCGGCTAAAGCCGTGCAACCCGGAAAGCCACCACAGCAATGAAAATCAGCAACTACTCGCTAATAAAACAAAAGTAGCGTATTTTTGGTAAACTCCTTTATTTTTTAATGAAAATGTAACCTTATTCACAATTTTTAAAAAATTCCGTAAAAAAAGAAGGAAAAATGTCATAAACGTAGAATATAGTTGTCAGAGTCTGTAAGGCATCTAAGAAGAAAGGTGGTGAGAGAATGGAAGTAACAGATGTAAGATTGAGACGCGTGCAAACCGATGGCCGTATGCGAGCCATTGC
Source organism: Bacillota bacterium (assembly GCA_018816185.1). GTDB lineage: Bacteria > Bacillota > Bacilli > Bacillales_A > Planococcaceae > Paenisporosarcina. Next base: position 13,574 of record JAHIWI010000348.1, on the reverse strand, counting down.
TTCCATTACACTAGACAGCGAATTTGTGGTACATGATATTCGTGTGATTGATGGTAATACAGGGTTATTTGTCGCAATGCCTAGTAAAAGAACACCAGATGGAGAGTTTCGAGATATTGCACATCCTATCAACAGTGGCACTCGAACGAAGATCCAAGATTCAGTTTTAAAAGCATATTATGAATCTAGCGAAGAAGATATCATGCCGTATGAAGAGGCAGGAGCAGGAGCTTAATGAAAGGCATAATAAGACGAATCATTCATACAATGATTTGTCTTTTTATTTTGTAATGATTTCATGTCTTTTGGAAAACACATTGTGAATGGCTTAAACCCACTCGTACGTTGTATAAATTTAGGTATAGATATATTTTAAGGGAAGAGAGTGATTTGTATGAGTTTTTTAACGAGGTTCAGTTTAAAAAACGCGGTAGCCGTCTTTATTATTTCTTTTTTATTGATTGTATTAGGCTTGTATTCCTTTACCCGGTTGAAAATAGATTTATTGCCGAATATTGAATTCCCTCAACTTTCCGTGCAAGTTGTTTACCCTGGAGCATCTCCAGATGATGTGGACCGTCAAGTGACCACCCCTATTGAAAATCAATTGAAAGGAATCGAAGGAGCTAATACGATTCAAAGTGTTTCTTATGAGACCATTGGTATTATTAACTTAGAATTTCCTTTTGGTACGGATTTAGATCGAGCAGAACAACAAGCGGAAACGGCTATACGTAGTTTGGAACTACCCGAAGGCGTGGAAACGGAAATTAGCAGACTTTCCTTTGGTGCGTTCCCAATCTTTAATATCTCCTTATTTGGAGATGAACAGTTAGAGGATTTGTTGAACAATGAAGTGATTCCAGAGTTAAATAAGATCCAGGGTATTAACTCCGTATCAATCGGCGGCTTAAATGAAGAGCGTCTTCAGATTACCGTTAATCAACAAAAAGCAACTGAAGCGGGTCTAACGCTTAGTCAAATCAAAGAACAAATTGATCAGCAAATTCTATCTTTCCCAGCGGGCACCATTAATGAAAATGATATTAACATTCCAGTTCGAGTGGAAGAAAAGCTCGGCACAATTGATAAATTAAAATCACTTCAATTGTCCTCGTCATTTATGACCCAAGAGAATAAAGTCGTATTGCAAGAAATAGCGACCATTGAGGAAGTTTCCACTCAATCTGAAATTACTCGGTACAATCAAGAAGAATCTTTATCCATGGCAGTAACAAAAAAACAAGATGCCAATACAGTAGAGGTTGCTAAACGCGTTATAGATGTACTTGATAAGTATGAAGATCGCTTAGAATATGCAGTTGGCTTCGATTCAGCCGATGGGATTGAGAAGTCAGTTGAGACACTTGTGAAAGAAGGTTTACTAGGTGCGCTTTTTGCATCGATTGCGGTATTGGTTTTTTTACGTAATTTCAGAGCGACGATTATTGCAATCATCTCCATCCCCTTATCATTACTGATTGCAGCGATTTTCTTAGCCCAACTAGATATTAGTTTGAATATCATGACATTAGGTGGGATGGCAGTTGCCGTAGGGCGTGTGGTAGATGATAGTATTGTCGTTATTGAAAATATTTTCCGACGTTTGAGAAAATCGGATGAACCGATGTCGAATGAATTAGTGGCTTCATCCACGAAAGAAATTTTACGGGCTATTACAGCGTCGACATTGACGACAATTGTGGTGTTTTTACCCATCGGTTTTGTGAGTGGAATTACAGGTGAATTTTTCTTACCTTTTGCTTTAACGGTTATTTTTTCACTTGCAGCTTCATTATTAGTGTCCATCACCATTGTGCCGATACTTGCGAGATTTGCATTTAAAAAGGTATCTCATGAAGAAAAAGAAGGAGCTATGCAACGCTTTTATGAGCGTGTTATTTTATGGTCGTTAAATCGGAAAGCGATCATCTTGGTGTTATCCGTCTTGTTACTTGCCGGTTCTTTTGCGTTAGTTCCGAGACTAGGTTTTACATTTATTCCGAATGAAGAACAAAAACTTGTTCAAGCAAGTGTGGAATTGCCGTCATCAACTTCGTTAGAACGAACAAATGAGGTTTCATTAGAAGTAGAGAAATTATTTGCGGATTTGTCTGACGTAAAAGATGTAACGACCGCAGTAGGGTCTCGAGACTTTGCGACGGGTATCAAATTGGAAAACAGAGCAGGATACATTTTAACGCTAAATGAAGGTGCGAATGTCGTTGACTTTGTAGAGTTGGTCCAAGATGAAATGGAAAACATCGTTGAAGAAATTTCACCTGACTCTACCATTTCAGTTTCAGAATTATCTACAGGTGGACCTCCAACGAATAACAACGTTTCTGTCGATTTATTCTCTAATGATTTAGAAGCACTTTCTGAAGCAGCGGCAGATGTGGAAGTTTATATGAATTCGGTCGATTCCTTGAAATACGTGACAAATAATTTTTCCGAGAAACAAAAACAACTCGTTGTCCAAATTGACTCTGAAAAAGCTGATGAATATGGTGTTTCTGGATTCCAAATACTTGGAACAATCGCAGACCAAACAAAACCTGTTACTGTTGGTACACTAACATTAGATGATTTAGACCGTACCGTTCAGTTGTCGTACGATGAATCCTTAACAAGTATTGAAGAACTAAATACATTAACTGTATTCAGCGCAGCTGGACCAGTAGAGCTTCAAGAACTAGCCGAAATTGAAGAAATTGAATCAGTAACAGCGATTCAAAAATTAGATGGGAAAGTCTTTGCTCGCGTCGAAGCACAAATCGATGCGGAAAATATTCAAAAAGTATCTTCCGAAGTAGAATCGGGGGTATTAGAAAATGTTGATTTCCCTGACAGTGTCAGTTTAGAAAGTGGAGGCGGTGGTGACGAAACCGTTGAGATCTTCCAACAACTTGGTCTTGCCATTGCTAGTGCAATTGGTCTTGTGTATTTAACGATGTTAATTACCTTTGGGCAAGCAAGAATCCCATTTGTCATTTTGTCTTCACTCATTTTTGTCCCTATTGGTGCATTAATTGGTCTCGTTATTGCCGGGGAACCTTTATCTGTAAGTGTTATGATCGGTTTCTTAATGTTAATTGGAATTGTGACAACGAACGCGATTGTATTGGTTGATCGAATTAATCAAAACCGAACAGACAAAGGAATGAGTATCCGCGACTCACTAGTGGAGGCTGGTAAAACAAGATTACGTCCCATTTTAATGACGGCTTTTGCTACAGTAGCAGCTTTAATCCCGTTAGCACTTACGACTTCTTCAGGTACATTGATTTCGAAAGGTTTAGCCATTACGGTAATCGGGGGATTAACATCTTCTACTGTGTTAACATTAGTGATTATTCCAGTGATGTACGAAATTTTTTATTCAAGACAAGTAAAACGTGAAAAAATGTAGCATATTTTTAAAGGATTTCCACCTTTTGGGTGAGAAATCCTTTTTTTGAACAAAAATCATTAATAATAATGGTTTTGTCATCATTTTGTCAAGCTTCATTTCCTTGAAAGTCGCGGGTTTTTCGGCTATAGTCAATAGAGGAAATGAGCAAATTGGAGGACTTAAAATATGGCAAATACATATGCAGTTGTTTTGGCTGCTGGTCAAGGAACAAGAATGAAGTCCAAATTATATAAAGTTTTGCATCCTGTATGTGGGAAACCAATGGTAGAGCACGTGGTGGATCATATTCAAGAGCTAGGTGCAGAACGTATTGTGACCATCGTTGGTCATGGTGCTGAAATGGTACAAGAACAACTTGGAAATCGTAGTGAATATGCTCTTCAAGAAGAACAACTTGGAACAGCACATGCGGTTTTACAAGCCGATTCTGTATTAGGTAATCTTGAAGGAACAACTCTGGTCATTTGTGGAGATACGCCATTAATTCGTCCAGAAACGATTCAAGCTTTATTACAACACCATCAAGAAACAAGCGCAAAAGCGACAATATTAACGGGAATTCCTGAAGACCCTACTGGTTATGGACGTATTATCCGTAATGCAGAAGGTCATGTAGAACGCATTGTCGAGCAAAAAGACGCTTCTTCAGAACAGCAACTCGTGAAGGAAATTAATTCTGGCACATACTGTTTTGATAATAAAGCCCTGTTCGAAGCATTGAAATTAGTAAAAAATGAAAATGTTCAAGGTGAGTATTACTTACCTGATGTAATAGAAATCCTAAAGCAACAAGGTGATATCGTTTCTGCTTATGCAACATCTGATTTCGAAGAAACACTTGGTGTGAATGATCGAGTGGCACTTTCGCAAGCAGAGAGCATCATGAGAGCTCGTATTGTTGAAAAACATATGCGTAACGGCGTGACGATTATTAATCCAACGAATACGTATATTAGTGCTGACGCGATTATTGGGTCAGATACTGTTCTTCAGCCTGGCGTTATGATTGAAGGTTCGTCTGAAATTGCGGGAGAATGTATTATTGGACCGAATAGTCACATTGTAGATAGTAAAATAGGCGATCGCACGACTATCCATTCTTCGGTTGTAACGAAGAGTGTGATTGGTTCAGATACAGCGGTTGGGCCATTTGCACATATACGTCCAGATTCAGAAGTTGGCAATGAAGCGAAAATCGGTAACTTCGTTGAAATCAAAAAAACGAAGCTTGGAAACCAATCGAAAGTATCACATCTTAGCTATATTGGCGATGCTGAAGTTGGAGAGCGCGTAAATATCGGTTGTGGAACAATCACAGTAAACTATGATGGCAAAAATAAATTCCTAACGACAATTGAAGACGATTCATTTGTAGGATGTAATTCAAACCTTGTAGCACCCGTAACAATTGGTGAAGGTGCTTATGTAGCAGCGGGGTCAACAATTACTAAAAATGTACCAGCTCAAGCTTTGTCAATTGGCCGTGCACGCCAAGAAAACAAAGAAGGTTATGTGAAAAAATTAAAATTAAAATAACAGGGGGATCATCCATCATGGCTTATCAATATGCTGATACGAAGTTGAAAATCTTTTCACTGAACTCAAACGAACCACTTGCAAGAGAAATTGCAGAAGAAGTAGGTCTTCCTTTAGGTAAGATTTCCGTTACTCGTTTTAGTGATGGGGAAATTCAAATTAACATTGAAGAAAGTATTCGTGGGTGTGATGTCTTCATCATTCAATCTACATCTGCGCCTGTTAATGAAAACTTAATGGAATTGCTAATTATGGTTGATGCAGTGAAACGTGCTTCGGCTCGAACTGTGAATGTAGTTCTCCCTTATTACGGTTATGCACGTCAAGACAGAAAAGCACGCGCTCGTGAGCCAATCACAGCGAAATTAGTAGCTAACTTACTGGAAACAGCAGGCGCAACTCGTGCAATCGTTTTAGACTTACACGCACCACAAATTCAAGGATTCTTCGATATCTTAATCGATCACTTAATGGGTGTACCAATCCTGTCTGACTATTTCTTAGAAAAAAATATTGATCCTTCAGAAATCGTGATTGTATCCCCAGATCACGGTGGTGTAACAAGAGCGCGTAAAATGGCGGATCGTTTAAAAGCGCCAATTGCGATAATTGATAAACGTCGTCCGCGACCAAATGTTGCAGAGGTTATGAATATTGTGGGTAACGTCGATGGCAAAATCGCGATATTAATTGACGATATTATTGATACAGCTGGAACAATCACAATTGCTGCGAATGCATTGGTTGAATCAGGTGCTAAAGAAGTGTATGCATGTTGTACACATCCTGTCTTATCAGGTCCAGCTATTGAGCGCATCGATAACTCAGTAATTAAAGAATTGGTCATTACGAATTCAATTGAATTACCGGACGAAAAGTATTCAGCGAAGATTAAACAACTGTCTGTTGGTCGCTTGTTAGCTGATGCAATCGTTCGTGTGTATGAACAAAAATCAGTTAGTACTTTGTTTGATTGATGTAGTTTAGGTTTCATTTCTCCTTGTTTGGGTAAACATAGTAACAGAATGACTCATATAGGAGAGTGGAAAATATGACTACAGTTAAAACACAGACACGTGAAACAGGTAAACAATCGAATTTAACAGAATTACGACATGAAGGATTTGTTCCGGCAGTCGTTTATGGATACAAAACAGATTCAACAACGATCGCAGTAAGTGAAATTGACTTATTAAAAACACTACGTGAAGTAGGGCGTAATGGTGTTATGAAATTAGACGTTGATGGAAAATCAGTTAATGTAGTATTAAGTGATTATCAAATGGACGTTTTAAAAGGGAAGTTTGTGCATGCAGACTTTTTAGCCATTAATATGTCTGATGAGTTAGATGTTAACGTTGCAGTTCATCTTACGGGCGATTCAGCAGGAGTTCGTGAAGGTGGCGTTTTAAATCAACCGAATCGTGAGCTTACAGTAAAAGTAAAACCATCTGAAATTCCAGATTCAATTGATATTGATGTAAGCGAGTTAGCGATTGGTGAAACATTAACAGTCGGTGATGTTCGTGACAAAATCAAATTCAATGTAATGAATGAAGATGATTTCACTTTAGCATCGGTTGGAACACCTCGTTCTGATGAAGAGTTGGAAACAACAGCGGACGAGCCAGCAGTTGATGAATCAGCTGAAGTTGAAGAAGTTGAAGGCGAAACTACTGAAACGAAGGAATAATATGATAAAAGGGGTTGTCTGCGGACAACCCCTTTTCTTACATTGTAGCGTTTTTTGAATATCAATAAGGAAGCGGTTGCTATAATGAAAAGTTAGCCACTTCTAATAAATGTCTTCATTCGAATGAAAAATGACTTCAGCTTGCAGCAGATGCAGGCTGAGGTTTTGTTTGTGATAAAATAGAAGATAGTATTTGCGTTAATCACGAAGTAAAGGGTGTACCACAATGAAAATGATTATTGGACTCGGAAACCCGGGTAAGCCATATGAACATACTCGACATAATATAGGTTTTGATGTGATAGATGAATTGTCGAAACGTTTCAATTCGCCTCTTATGCAGATGAAATTTAAAGGTATGTACACAATTGTCCATCATCCAGAAGGAAAATTCATCTTAGTAAAACCGCTTACGTATATGAACCTTTCTGGAGAGTGTGTTGTTCCGTTAATGGATTATTATGATATTGCTGAGAAAGACATCGTGGTCATCTATGATGATTTAGATTTAACGGTTGGCAGACTGAGACTTCGTCAAAAAGGAAGTGCGGGCGGCCACAATGGTATCAAATCAATGATTCAGCACTTAGGTACTCAAGAGTTTAATCGAATTCGTGTTGGAATTGATCGGCCACCTGCTGGCATGAAAGTTCCCGATTATGTTCTTCAAAAATTCTCAAACGATGAAAAACCTTTAGTGGCAGATGCGATTAAAAAAAGTTCAGATGCTTGTGAAGAGTGGTTGAAATCTCCTTTTCTCGAAGTGATGAATCGATTTAATGGAGTTTAACGCATAAATTATCGTCCGCCGGTCTATACTTTGAAAAAGGAGGCCGGTGAGCACTATGGCAATTCGCGTAAAGTGTCGCCACTGCGACACACTAATGGGATATTTACCCTCTGAATCGGCTGAACGCAATAGTCGAGTTAAGGAACTAAAAGAAGAATTTGCAGAAGAATTTATTATGCAAGATGAACAAGGGAAAGTAACAATTAAAAGTACGTGTGAGCATTGTGAGCAATCTCTCAAACTTTTCCCCAACTATTACGCCATTAATAAATGGATTCAATGACTATAGAAATTGCTTTGGCACAGATTCGTGCTCAAAGCCTTTTTCTGTTTAAGTAGGAGGAACAATATGAAACCCTTCCAGCAAGTTTTTTTGCAGGATCAACATATATCGTCTTTTATTACAGCTGTTCAAAAAGGGCAAGACCAACAATTAATTACGGGTCTATCTGGAGGAGCACGTCCTGCTTTCATTCATTCCCTATCAACAGAGACTGAAAAACCGATTCTTGTCGTTTCTCCTAATCTGTTACAAGCACAGAAACTATTTGAAGATATGGTGAAACTGTTAGGGGAAGATGAAGTTCGGCTATATCCAGCAGACGAACTGATTGCGGCGGATATCTCTGTCTCAAGTCCTGAGCTTAGAGCACAAAGAATCGAAACACTCGATTTCATGCTGTCTCAAAAAAGTGGGATTGTCATTACGCCAATAGCTGGACTAAGAAGACATATGCCTAATCTCGATCAGTGGAAAGCGAGTCGTTTAGAAACTAAAGTTGGTGAAGAAGTTCTGATTGGCGAGTGGATGGACCAGCTGGTTGCGATGGGGTACTCGAGACAACCAATGGTCACTACTCCCGGAGAATTTGCTTTACGTGGCGGTATTTTAGATATCTATCCTATCTATATGGAAAATCCAGTTCGTCTTGAATTCTTCGATACAGAAGTAGATTCGATTCGAACATTTTCCGCTGAAGATCAACGTTCACTTGAAAAAAGAAAGGACGTTTGTATTTTACCAGCAACCGAATTTGTTTGGACGAAACAACAGTTGCTTCAGTTAGCAGAGAAATTAGAAGTTTCATTGGCTAAGAGTTTGAAAAAAGTCAAGAAACCTGAAACAAAAGAACTTCTGCTTCAACAAATTGGGCACGATATTGAGTTATTAAAACAAGGCGATGTTCCTGAACAAATGACAAAGTATATCTCCGTCCTTGAAGATACACCAACATTTTTAGGTGATTATTTCGCTGAAAATGGGTTGGTTTTATTTGATGAGCTTGGAAGAATTCAAGAGGTGACAGAATCTCTTGAAAGTGAAGAAAAAGATTGGTATATTTCAATGCTCGAAGAAGGCAAGACGGTCCATGACGTAAAACTTTCATTTAGTATGAAAGAAATTTTAGGCATGCTCAATCAAAAGAAGCTTTACTTCTCTTTATTTGCGAGAACGTTTTCTGGCATTTCATTCAAAAAAGTAGTTTCGTTCTCTTGCAAACCGATGCAACATTTCCATGGGCAAATGAATGTGCTGAAAAATGAAATGGAACGCTGGGTAGCTGGAAAGTTTTATGTATTCATCCTTGCTGAAGGAAAAGAGCGACAACAGAAAGTCCAAGATGTATTGGATGATTATGAGATAGATGCACGCGTCATCAGCCAGTCGACTATTCCAAGTCAACCTGGCACTTATATTATTGATGGTGAATTATCAAACGGATTTGAATTACCCTTACAGCGACTAGCGGTATTAACGGATGAAGAGTTGTTTAAACAGCGACCGAAGAAGAAATCACGTCCTCAGAAAATGACGAATGCTGAACGTATTAAAAGCTACTCGGAAATTAAACCTGGTGATCATGTTGTACATATTCATCACGGGATTGGGAAATATATTGGCATTGAGACACTAGAAATTAATGGAATTCATAAAGACTATCTCCATATTCGATATAGAGCAGAAGATAAATTGTTTGTACCCATCGATCAAATTGATCAAATCCAAAAATATGTAGCATCTGAAGAAAAAGAACCAAAGCTACATAAATTGGGTGGAGCTGAATGGAAGAAAACCAAAATCAAGGTTTCAGCAGCTGTTCAGGATATTGCGGATGATTTAATCAAGTTGTATGCGAAGCGGGAGTCCGAGAAAGGTCATGCGTTTGAAGAAGATAACGACATGCAGCAAGCATTTGAATCTGCGTTTCCTTATGAGGAAACGGATGATCAATTGCGTTCAATTGAAGAAGTGAAAAAGGATATGCAACGCGAACGTCCTATGGATCGCCTAGTTTGTGGAGATGTAGGATATGGGAAAACAGAAGTAGCGATTCGAGCTGCATTTAAAGCTGTTCAAGACAGTAAGCAAGTCGCGTTCCTGGTTCCTACTACGATTCTTGCGCAACAGCATTACGAAACCATGAAAGAGCGGTTTGCTGACTTCCCTGTGGAAGTAAGCTTACTAAGTCGTTTCCGATCTAAAAAACAACAGACTGAAACGATGAAGGGATTAAAAGCTGGCACAATTGATGTGGTCATTGGGACGCACCGGATTTTATCGAAAGATATTGAGTATCATGATCTTGGATTACTTGTAGTCGATGAAGAACAACGTTTTGGTGTGACACACAAAGAAAAAATCAAACAAATGAAAACAAACGTAGATGTTTTAACGCTAACTGCCACGCCAATACCGAGAACGCTTCATATGTCGATGATTGGTGTGCGAGACTTGTCTGTTATTGAAACGCCGCCTGCAAACCGATTCCCGGTGCAAACGTATGTAATGGAGCACAATGGCGCTTTGGTAAGAGAAGCGATCGAGCGAGAGATGGCTCGCGGAGGCCAAGTGTTCTATTTATATAATCGTGTGGATGACATGGCCAAAAAAGTAGATGAAATTCAAATGCTTGTACCAGAAGCAAGGGTTGGGTTTGCGCATGGTCAAATGACGGAAAGAGAACTGGAGTCTGTCATTTTAAGCTTTTTAGATGGAGAATACGATGTGTTAGTGACGACAACGATTATTGAGACAGGGATTGATATCCCAAATGTAAATACATTAATTGTCCATAATGCCGATCGAATGGGTTTATCCCAACTCTATCAATTACGTGGTCGTGTCGGACGTTCAAACCGCGTGGCGTATGCTTATTTCATGTACCAACGTGACAAAGTGCTAACAGATGTTGCGGAGAAAAGATTGCAAGCCATTAAAGAATTTACAGAGCTTGGTTCTGGATTTAAAATTGCAATGCGTGATTTATCCATTCGAGGAGCAGGGAATTTACTAGGTTCACAACAACATGGCTTTATTGATTCTGTAGGGTTTGACTTGTATTCTCAAATGCTTCAAGAAGCAATTGATGAAAAACAAACCGGTATCAAAAAAGAAGAAAAAATTGATTTGGAAATTCTTTTACCTTATGATGCCTACCTACCGGATTCGTATATTCCGGATGGATTCCAAAAGATACAAATGTATAAACGTGTCAAAGCAGTAGAAAGTGAAAAAGATTATGAGGATTTATTGGATGAATTAATGGATCGATTCGGCAATATGCCGCTAGAAGCTGAACGGTTAATGCGCATTGCTCGAATGAAAGTGTGGGCTAAGATTGCAGGGGTAGAATCCATTAAAGAGAAAAATGGGCAACTGGTTGTCAAAATTTCTTCAAATGGAACAGCCTCAACCAATGGCGCGGCACTTGTGGAAGCATCTATGGCGTACGGCCGAACAGTTGGGTTCCAAATGGATCAGAACCAACAATTAATCATGACGATTAATGAAAAGAACTCAGGGAAGCATCATCCGTTTGATGTTTTAGAAGCGATGATGAAGGTATTACCTGACGCACGAAAAGAAAGTAAGTCCATTGTTGGCTTGTAATCCCGCAGTTGCATAATTTGTCCAACCTTGACGCATACTATGATGGAAATCAAGTCAGATTGAATTCTGTCGAAAGTGAGGCAACATGGATGAAAGCTACAGGTATCGTCAGACGGATTGATGATCTCGGTCGTGTCGTCATTCCGAAAGAAATTAGAAGAACCCTACGTATACGTGAAGGAGATCCTCTTGAAATTTTTACTGATCGAGACGGAGAGGTCATATTAAAAAAATATTCACCCATCAGTGAGCTTGGAGATTTTGCTCAAGAGTATGCGGAAACATTATTCGCAACTCTTGGAACACCGGCATTTATTAGTGACAGAGATGAAATAATTGCGGTGGCTGGTGTCCCTAAAAAGGATTATATGAATCGCCGAATTTCACCGCATACGGAAGAGATTTTAGCCATGCGATCCATTGTGTCTGAAAAAATGGAGAAATCTGTTGAATGGGTTCCAGGACAAATCGAACAAGTGAAATCGTATTGTATTGCCCCAATTATTTCAAGTGGTGATCCAATAGGAGCAGTCTATCTATTATCAAAAGTGCATTTTATCGGGGATACCGAAATAAAAGCAGTCGAAACAGCAGCTCATTTCTTAGCAAAACAAATGGAACACTGAACAGAAAAGGGTCTTATTTCCGAAGAAATTTCGGGAATAAGACCTTTTTGAATGCAAACTTTGCAGGCAATCCGGTCCGTTAAATAAGAAGTTGTTCGTGCTATAATGTGGATATTGCTTAGATGGAACGAGGAACATGTATGAATAACCAATGGACGATGAAAAAATTTATGAGAGGCGCTGTTTTATTAACCATTGCCGCCCTTTTAGTGAAAGCATTAAGCGCCATTTACCGAGTTCCTTTTCAAAACATTGTCGGGGATCAAGGTTTTTATATTTACCAGCAAGTATACCCATTCATCGGTGTATTGACGGTGTGGACATCCTATGGTTTTGCTGTAGCGATTTCAAAATTATTAGCGGACAGTCAAACTTCAGAGGAAGTTGGTCAGCGCAAAACAATCATGAGTGTAGCATTTATATATGTAAGTATTATTTCTATCTGTAGTTTCTTAGTGCTCTTTTTAGGAGCAGGTACATTAGCGTCTTGGATGGGGGACCGAAATCTCGCACAGTTGCTCAAAACAGGTTCGTTTGTTGTATTACTTATGCCGTTTCTAGCGTTATTAAAAGGTTCGTTTCAATCAAAAGGACATATGGAACCGATCGCCTATGGTCAAGTAGTAGAACAAACAATCAGGGTTATTGTCATTTTAGTAGGAACCTATTTGGTTATGAAAAATGGTGCATCCCTTTATACTGCAGGAAGTACGGCATTATTTGGTGCGTTTGTTGGAGAAATAGCAGGCATCGTCTTGCTTGTTATTTATTTAAAATCAAAGAAACCAACATCTTATTTCAAAGGGCAAATGATCGTTACTCCAATAAAACCTATTATAAAAGATTTAACAATTATTAGTTTAAGTGTCAGCATGAGTTCGCTTATATTGTTGTTCTTTCAATTGGTCGATTCCTTTACGGTTTTTCGATTACTAACGGACAATGGATTGTCGAGAATACTAGCTATGGAAACGAAAGGGATATACGACCGGGGCTTACCATTAGTTCAAATGGGTATTCTAATCGCATCAACTCTGTCTCTATCAATCGTACCGCTAATCGCTCATACAACTCATAAAAAAAGCGGTCGAAATGCAACCCCTTATGCTCAACTGACCTTTAAAATTGCCTTTTTGTTTGGTGTTGCGGCATCGCTAGGACTCATTTTAGTATTGCCAGCAGTAAATGAAATGTTATTTGAAACACGTGATTTATCTCCGACGTTGATGGTTTTTTGTGCTCAAATTTTCTGGTTGTCTTTGCTTTTAACAATGACTTCAATTTTACAAGGTCTTGGAAAAGTCATCATGCCGGCTATAATTTTGGCAATAGGATTATGCTTGAAAATCGTCTCTAACTTTATCTTACTGCCGACGTATGGCATTATGGGTGCAGCGATAGCAGGCAATATTGGGTTTGGTTTTATAACCCTTGGTCTTTATTTATATTTAAGAAGTATATGGACCATCCAATATGCGTCACTTCGATTTTATGGACATGTCCTTATTGGTTCTATATTAATGATTGTCAGTGTAACCGGTTGGACGTTTCTTGCAGATGGATGGCTTTTTGATGGCTTTTCAAACCGTCTTGCTGCTATGTTTACAGCAATTAGTAGTGTG
>JAHIWI010000347.1 GCA_018816185.1 Bacillota bacterium | reverse complement strand
TGTTGCAGAAGACATTAGTGCAGGTGGCTCTGCAATAATTATCAATCAACCTGTATCTTTTAAAGAAGGCGATTCAGTTAATTTAACGATTGTCTTACCTTTCTCCAATGGGGATATTAAATATATCCAAACGAATGCATTGATTGTTCGTTTTTGGGAGAAGGATTTAATTAAAATGGCTTCGATCAGATTTGAAGAGACGGATGATGTTGATAAACAATTAATTGTAAGATTTTGCTTCGATCGACAATTACTCCAACGCAAAAAAGGTGTAGAATAACAAAATTAAAAAACATCAAAAGAATTAGACATCTTATGTACCGCTATTAATAAAAAATTGAATGTGGTCGGCTATTTCTTTCGATTTTCCGCAGAAATCCTTAGAAATAACCGACCATTTTTCACTATAGAATATGGAGTGTCTTGCTTAAAGAAGTGATTAATAAATGTGCAATTAGTTTATATTCTTCATTTCTGTGATCATTTTAATGAAGTAGCTAGTCATGATAGCCGATTGAAGTTTTTGAGGTGCTATGACTAAAATCGCCATATCTTGTATGGCTCCACGGGTAGTGAATGAAGGAAGGTTCTTTTATTGTGAAATTAAATTATCACTTTCATATATTTTTGCAGATTGGAATGGAAGCGGCGACTCCTGGGGAATTGCACGAGCTGAAGACCCTGCACTGAGCGGAGCGAAGGAAGCGGCTAAAGCCGTGCCCCCGGAAAGCGTCCGCAGTAATGGAAATCTGCCAATTTTTTTGGTGTGGTGATCATGATGTACTTTTTGGACTCTGTGAAAACCCCGGTGTTTTCAAATAGTAAATGGATACTTTCACAATTAATTTATTTGTAATCAGCCTGAAAGCCCTAGTCTATGGGCTTTTTTTTGTGCAATTATGATACAATAAACAGGATAAATATTAGGGGTTGATTAGATGAAAAAAAATATTCAAATTGCTATAGATGGGCCTGCTGGTGCTGGTAAAAGTACCATTGCGAAAATAGTGGCAGAAAAGCTTGGCTATACTTACATAGATACTGGTGCAATGTATCGTTCTATTACGTATAAAGCGTTAACAAATCACATAGATATTAATGATGAGCTAGCAATGACACAATTATTGCTTAATTCAACAATCGAACTAAAACCATCTAAAAATGGACAACTAGTTATTTTAGATGATCAGGACGTTTCAGAAGAAATACGCTCAAATGAGGTTACTTCTTCAGTGTCTATAGTTGCAGCTCATGCAAGCCTAAGAATCGAAATGGTAAAAAGACAATTAGCAATGGCTGCAGTTGGCGGAATTGTAATGGATGGACGTGATATTGGCACTCATGTATTAACAGAAGCAGAACTAAAAGTATTTATGTCCGCATCAGTGGAAGAACGTGCAAAACGTCGTCAACTAGACAATGAAGTTCGTGGCATACCATCACATTTCGACCAGTTGGTTTTAGAAATTTCAAATCGAGACAAAATGGATAGTGAACGTGAAGCGTCTCCTTTAGTTCAAGCCAAAGATGCGATTTATTTAGATACCACGTTATTAACAATCGATGAAGTGGTTAATCAAATAATTCAGTTAGCACACGAAAGGATGATTTAAATGAATCTTTATACGTTTGCAAAATCATTGGTTTGGAACGTTCTCAATCCGCTCTATCGATTTGAAGTGAAAGGGCTTGAACATTTCCCGAAAACAGGAGGTGTCCTTATTTGTGCCAACCATATTGATGCTCTTGATCCACCTGTAGTCGGAATAACTGCACCTCGAGATGTGAATTTCATGGCTAAAGAAGAATTATTCAATATGCCAGTCTTTAAAGGTCTTTTACCTAAGTTAAGGGCATTTCCAGTTAAACGTGGAATGAGCGATAGAGAAGCTCTCAGAAAAGCAATCAGTTTACTGAAAAATGGGGAAGTAATGGGATTATTCCCTGAAGGAACTCGCAGCAAAACGGGCGAATTAGGAAAAGGATTCTCAGGTGCAGGTTTCTTCGCCTTGAAAGGTGAGGCGCTTGTTGTGCCATGTGCAATTATTGGACCTTATAAATTATTTAAGCGTGTTCAAGTCGTATACGGATCTCCAATTGATATGGAACCATTCCGTGAACGAAGAGCCTCTGCAGAAGAAGTAACCGGTGTAATTATGCAACATATTCAAAACTTAATAGATGAAAACAAATCGAAATAAATAAAAACTTCTGTAAGAAAAGTGTAAATTTTTGTTTTTATTAAAGAATTCGCATAAAATAGATAAATGAAACGTTGTGAAGGAGGATGCTATATGTCTGAGGAAACGAACTTGTTGGAAAACCAGGAATTCCGTGAGGGAGATCTAGTTAAAGGTACGGTTGCCCAAGTTGATGAAAAGGCAGTTACTGTAACAATTGATGGTGCACCATTTGACGGTGTGATTCCAATTAGTGAACTGTCCAGCTTGCACATTGAAAAAGCTTCCGACGCCGTTTCAATTGGTGACGAGTTAAATTTAATTATTACAAAAGTTGAGGAAGAGAACTTTGTCCTTTCAAAACGTAAAGTTGACGCAGAAGAGGCGTGGGGCACGTTAGAACAAAAATTTAACGATGGCGTCATTATTGAAGCTGAAGTCAAGGATGTAGTAAAAGGTGGATTAGTTATTGATTTGGGTGTAAGAGGATTCGTGCCTGCATCATTAGTAGAAGACCATTTTGTGGAATCGTTTGAAAATTATAAAGGTCAAGTTTTGACTTTTAAAATTGTTGAAATGGAAAAAGAGAAGAACCGTTTAATTCTTTCTCATCGAGCTGTAGTTGAACAAGAAAAAGAATCGCAAAAACAAAATATTCTCGACCATATCCATCCAGGAGATGAGATGACTGGGACTGTTCAACGGATTGCAGCATTCGGTGCTTTCGTTGATTTGGGCGGAGTCGATGGTTTAGTTCATATTTCTCAACTCTCGCATGAGCATGTAGAACATGTAACGGATGTTGTGAATGAAGGTCAAGAAGTAAAAGTGAAAGTGTTGTCCGTTGATCGTGACAGCGAACGTATATCTTTATCTATCAAAGATACCTTACCTGGACCATGGGAAGGAATCGAGGAAAAAGCTTCTAGAGGATCTATCCTTCAAGGGAAAGTTAAACGCTTAGTTACATACGGCGCATTTGTTGAAGTGTTCCCGGGTATTGAAGGATTAGTTCACATTTCTCAGATTTCTCATTCCCATATTGGAACACCTCATGAGGTCCTTAAAGAGGGCCAAGAAGTTTCTGTGAAGGTTCTTGATGTGAATAAAACAGACAAACGATTGTCTTTAAGTATTAAAGATTTAGTTGAAAAAGAGGACGATTATCAAGGAAATGATTATGAAATGCCTGAAGAAAATAAGGGCTTTTCAATTAGCGATGTAATTGGTGATCGATTAAAAGACTTTAAATAATGGGGATTTGACATGACAAGAGCTGAACGTAAACTAGATCATATTCGACATGCTCTTTCCACAGGTCAATCTAGAAAAACAGGCTTAGATGATATAACATTCATTCATCAAGCTTTGCCAGATGCTTCGTGGGAAGATATCTCACTCCATACACAAGTAGGCGGACTGAATTTTAGTTCGCCTTTTTTCATCAATGCGATGACTGGTGGTGGAGGTGACCGTACCAAAATAGTCAATGCTCAATTAGCTAGAATTGCAAAACAAGTAGACATACCGATGGCTGTTGGCTCGCAAATGGCAGCATTAAAAGATCCCGATGAAAGAACGTCTTACGCGGTTGTACGAGAAGAAAACCCAAATGGGTTAGTTTTTGCAAATCTAGGTAGTGAAGCAACTGTTGAACAAGCAAAACAAGCTATTGAAATGATTCAAGCGGATGCTTTACAAATTCATTTGAATGTCATTCAAGAATTAACAATGCCTGAAGGGGATCGCGATTTTAAAGATGCCCTTAAAAGAATAGAGCAAATAATCCATGGACTTTCAGTACCCGTGATTATTAAAGAAACAGGTTTTGGACTTTCGAGAGAAACGGTACATAAGCTTAAACAACTAAATGTCGGTGCAATAGATGTTGGTGGTTTTGGTGGAACAAATTTTGCGATGATTGAAAACGAACGAAGAAAACGGCAATTATCTTATTTCGATCAATGGGGAATACCAACCGCCGCATCTGTTATTGAAGCGAAAATGGAAGCTCCTGATACGTCAATCATAGCTTCTGGAGGGATACAGAATCCGCTAGATATCGTAAAGTGCTTAGCGTTAGGCGCGTCAGCTGTCGGACTGGCAGGGTTTATTTTAAAATTAGTGGTTGAGCATGGTGAAGATGAGACATGTCAAGCTATTGAGGAAATGAAAGAAGATATCAAAATGATGATGGTAGCTTTAGGGGCAACAACTGTGTCAGAGCTGCAAAACAGCCCATTAATACTTAATGGAGAATTATATCACTATATCTCTCAACGCGGATATGATACATTTAGCTTTGCAAATCGTAAAAATATAAAGAGATGATGGACAATCCCTAACGTCCTCATCTCTTTTGTTGTATAATACGAAAGAGAAGAAGTTGGAAGGATGAATTGTATATGGCAAAACCGGTAGTAGCAATAGTCGGTCGACCGAATGTCGGGAAGTCAACAATCTTTAATCGGATCGTTGGTGAACGTGTATCAATCGTCGAGGATATTCCTGGCGTTACACGTGATCGTCTTTATAGTGGGGCAGATTGGCTGACACATGAATTTAATATAATTGATACAGGTGGAATTGAGATAGGTGATGAACCTTTCTTAGAGCAAATTCGCCAACAAGCAGAAATTGCGATTCAAGAAGCGGATGTCATTATTTTCTTGACCAATGGTCGTGAAGGTGTCACAGCTGCTGATGAACAAGTAGCAAAAATTCTTTACAAAACTAAAAAACCTGTTGTTTTAGCGATTAATAAAATCGATAATCCAGACATGAGAGAAATGATTTATGATTTTTACTCTTTAGGTTTTGGCGAACCTTTCCCAATTTCAGGATCTCATGGTTTAGGTCTTGGAGATTTATTGGATGAAGTTGCAAAAAATTTCCCAACTGAAGAAGAAGAAGAGTACCCTGAAAACGTAATTAAATTCTCTTTAATTGGACGCCCAAATGTTGGGAAGTCTTCTTTAGTTAACAGTTTTCTTGGTGATAACCGTGTAATCGTAAGTGAAATTGCGGGTACAACACGCGATGCGATTGACTCTCAATATGAATATGAAGATCAACCATATGTCATCATTGATACAGCAGGTATGCGTAAAAAAGGAAAAGTGTATGAAACAACTGAAAAATACAGTGTATTACGTGCATTACGAGCAATTGAACGCTCTGACGTCGTTTTAGTCGTTTTAAATGCTGAAGAAGGAATTCAAGAACAAGATAAGAAAATTGCTGGATATGCACATGAAGCAGGTAAAGCGATTATTATTGTTGTGAATAAATGGGATACCATCGAAAAAGATGATAAAACGATGAATACGATGACGAAAACGATTCGTGAACATTTCCTATTCCTAGATTATGCTCCGATTATTTTCGTATCAGCAACAACGAAACAACGTGTACATGCAATCTTACCGATCATAAATCGCGTAAGTGAAAACCATGCAATGCGTGTTACTTCAAGTGTGTTAAATGAAGTAATTGAAGATGCAGTAGCGCGTAACCCTGCACCAACAGACAAAGGGCGCAGATTACGTATTTACTATGTGACGCAAGTTGCGATTAAGCCACCAACTTTCGTTGTATTCGTCAACGAACCGGATATTATGCACTTTAGTTACGAGCGTTTCCTAGAAAACAGGATTCGTGATTCATTTGACTTTGAAGGTACACCTATTCGTTTAATCACACGTGCTCGTACTTAAACGAGTAGTTGAGGAGTGAGTCAGATCGAAAAAGTAGTCGTATTAGGAGCGGGAAGCTGGGGCACTGCCTTAAGTATTGTTCTTGCAGAAAAAGGGCATGATTGTCTTTTGTGGTCTCATCGAGAAAATCAAGCAAACGAGATCAACCAAACACATACAAATCATAAATATTTACCGGAAGCCAAGTTACCTTTAAATTTACATGCTTCATCTTCTTTACAAGTAGCTGCTGAACATGCAAAAATTATTGTTATGGCAGTTCCGACTAAAGGCATAAGAGAAGTGTGTCAAAGTTTAGTGAAGTATTTAACTGAGCCAGTTCTTTTCGTTCATGTTTCAAAAGGGATTGAACCCGATTCTTTAAAGCGAATCTCTGAAATGATGCGAGAAGAAATTCCGAATGAATTCATACAAGAGATTGTCGTCTTATCGGGTCCTAGTCATGCCGAAGAAGTCATTTTGAAGCATCCAACGACTGTCACAGCTGCATGTGAGAATATTAAATATGCTGAAATTGTTCAAGATCTATTTATGCATGGTTATTTCCGTGTATATACCAATACTGATGTAATTGGAGTAGAGATGGGCGGAGCATTAAAAAATATTATTGCACTAGCTGCAGGCATAACAGACGGTCTAGGTTACGGAGATAATGCTAAAGCTGCTCTTATTACGCGAGGTCTAGCTGAAATTGCTCGCCTAGGTACCAAGATGGGTGCAAATCCCCTAACTTTTTCAGGTTTAACTGGAATTGGCGACTTAATTGTCACATGTACAAGCGTTCACTCACGAAATTGGCGAGCTGGAAACCTACTTGGTAAAGGTATGAAACTAGATGAAGTGCTAGAACAGATGGGAATGGTTGTAGAAGGCGTCAGAACGACGAAGGCAGCCTATCAATTGTCTCAACATCATCAAGTGCCTATGCCAATAACGAATGCCTTATATCAAGTGCTATTCGAACAAGTAGATACGAAAACCGCCGTAGATGAACTGATGGATCGTGGAAAGAAACATGAAATGGAAGATTTGTACGAATACCTATAGAATTGTCACAAAACAAGAGGATGCATATAAGCACCTCTTGTTTTTTCGTGCTATACTTATTCGTTGAAAGAGATAGAAGGGTGGTCGACTGTTATGTCATCTTTAGATAAAATGTGGATATCTTTTGCGTCTATGGGATTCATGATGATATCTATGGGATTAATTTATTTCAGTAGATATAAAATCAATAATAAAATAGTGAAATTTGTATTTGCATTGGTTGCCTATGTATTATTAATTATTGGATTTATTAGTATGATCTATATTGTATTTAGCGGACCAACTGGTCGAGCATGAGGTGATGAAATGAAGAGAATATCTCTAGCAGGAATTATCCTAAGTAGTCTACTATTGTTATCAGGTTGTATGTACCCTGATTCGGCGAAAACAGAAAATCAACAAGCGTATGAAGATCAACTATTAACGGTACAAAACGCCGTAGAGCAATACCAAGAAGCATCTGGCGGTCTTTTGCCAATAAAAACAAGAGAACAAGATGTCGACCAATATATTAAATATCCAATATCATTTGAACGCATAATTCCATTGTATTTAGACAAAATTCCGTCTAATGCATATGAGAACGGTGGGATTTTTCAATATGTATTAACGGATGTTGAAGAAAATCCAACGGTAAAACTTATCGATTTACGAACTGCAGAAAAAATTCGTGAATTAAAATTAAAAATGGGCATCAACGGCTATGGTCCTATCGACCGACAAATTGCTGAAAATGTTTACACATTAAATTATGAAGTGATGGGTTATAAGGAAGAACAAACGGTTCCTAGTCCATATTCAGATGTAAATTTGCCATTAATTGCAACGGGTGATGGAAATGTCTATATTGACTATTCAATCGATTTAAATCGTATTTTGAATGAAGAGAAACCAAACGTAAAACCTGGTGATGATATACGCTTTTTGCTCGAAGACAAATATCCGGTACTACCAGCTTACTCACTGCCGTATACTGTGAATGAAAAGAACGAGCCTGTGTTTTTAATTAAAAAATAGGTCCCTTAATTTCCTTCAAATCAAAGTGAAAATTCGCAGGAAAACTTGCTGGACAGAGCTTGAGATGATGGACACGTATACTCTTAGTAAGTTTACGCTGTTTTAGCGATCAAAAAAAATTTTAATAAAGCCGAATAATAAAGTATAGAAAAATTCCAAACTCCGATGAAAACGTTTCGTGCATATGCATGAAACGTTTTTTTTTCGCATACGATAAAGTGCGAATGAAAGGGGGCACGGAAATGGCTGATCAAATTTATCAACAAATTGCTGAACGAACAAATGGTGATGTTTATCTTGGTGTTGTAGGGCCAGTGAGGGTAGGGAAATCGACTTTCGTCAAACGTGTAATGGAATGCATCGTCATTCCAAATATGACCGATGATATTGAGCGTTTACGCGCACAGGATGAGTTGCCACAAAGTTCACCTGGAGCCGTTATTATGACTGCGGAACCGAAATTTGTGCCGGCTCATGGAACAAGTATTCAAGTAGGTGATGATGCATTCAGATTTCATGTGCGCCTTGCGGATTGTGTTGGTTACATAATCGAAGGTGCAAAAGGGTACGAAGACGAAAATGGTCCAAAGTTAGTTCATACGCCTTGGCATCATGAACCCATCCCATTCCAAGAGGCTGCAAAAATCGGAACGGATAAAGTGATCCGAGATCATTCAACAATCGGGATCGTCATGACCACAGATGGAACCGTAAATGACATTCCGCGACACGCAGTTGAGCAAGTAGAAGAGGATATTATTAATCAGTTAAAAGAGATTGGTAAACCGTTCGTTATTGTTTTAAACAGTCGTATGCCTGCACATGAAAGTGCTTTACATTTACGAGCTGAACTTCATGAAAAATATGGCGTTCCAGTTATCGTAACAGCTGTTGATCAAATGTCAGTTCATGAAATTCAAACAATTTTAAAAGAGGCTCTTTATGAGTTTCCATTACAATCATTTGATTTGCAAAAGCCTGATTGGATGGATGTTTTAGATTTTGATCACCCACTTCAACAATCTTTGCAAAATTCTTTAGCAGAATGGTCCACTCAAGTTTCGAGGATCCGCGATGTAAAAGAATTGGCAAATTATCTAGCACAAGAGCCTTTTGTTGAAAATGCAGAAGTAATTGAAGTAGATGCAGGAAAAGGTAGAGCCAGCATTCAGATTGAAATGAAAGACGATGTATTTCAATCGGTATGTGAGGAATGGTTAGAAGATCCAATTGTTACGAAAAAAGATTGGTTACTCTATGTAAAAGAATCTTCACATGCAAAAAAATCATATTTAAGATTCCATGATGCGATTGAATCAGCAAAAGATGGTGGATATGGAGTAGCTCTTCCTATCATGCAGGAATTCCAACCTTCAGCACCAGAGCAGATTAATGAAAATAAATTTTATGGTGTGCGAATGAAAGCAAAAGCACCGTCATTCCATATTATTCGTGTAGATATGGATGCAGAATTTTCGCCGTTAATCGGTTCCGAATTCCATAGCCAGCAATTATTAAAAGAATTAAAAGAAGCCTATTATCATGATCGAGAAGCCTTATGGCAAACATCATTGTTTGGAACACCTCTTCATGAAATGTTAAAAGAAAGCATGAGATTTAAAACAGAAGCAGTCTCCTCACATGCGAAGAAACGAATGAGAGAAACGATTGAACGCATGGTGAATGACGGAGATCGCGGCATGGTAACTTTCATTTTATAATCGTCAGAAATTGAGTATGTAATCTAATAATTTCGACATAAGCATAAAGAACAGGGTTTCGCAAGGAAATTGCGAAAATTCCTGTTCTTTTTTTGGTAAAAATAAATTTTCTGCATTAAGTTGGAAAATGTGGTCGAAATATTGTTGCGAAGCCTTTTTGGTTATGATACTCTTTTTACATGATTGTTAGTCCATCCCCTTTGAGAGGAGGTGAATGGTGTGAATAAAACAGAATTAGTAAACTCAGTAGCAGAAGCTGCAGATCTTTCAAAGAAAGATGCTTCTAAAGCGGTTGACGCAATATTTGATACAATTCAAGATACTCTTGCAAAAGGTGAAAAAATTCAACTTATTGGTTTTGGTAACTTTGAAGTTCGTGAACGTGCTGCTCGTAAGGGTCGTAACCCACAAACAGGTAAAGAAATCGAAATCGCTGCAAGCAAAGTGCCTGCTTTCAAACCAGGTAAAGCGCTTAAGGACGCAGTTAAGTAATTAGCGTCTGAACGTACATAGAACGACTTTTGTGATTATGTCACAAAAGTCGTTCTTTTTTACGTTTAATAGAGAGATTTGAGATAGGAAAGTTATTGAAATGTAAGAATCTACTGATTGAAAAATTTTCAACATATATTCTCTAACGCCAAATAAATCAACCGTACCGCCAGTAATAATGGTTTTTAACGCTGTATTATTAGCTGCTATCGCCAAATTATCACCACCAAACGCCAAAATATGATCAACAATCGCTAGATTCACATCCCTCCTTCTCCGAATACCAAGACCATCCCCATTAGAGAAAGCGCTTAATTACTCAAAATTGAGTTTTGCGTAACGATTAGGGATATGCTAAGATTCACATAGATTTAAGGACTGTTTTATTTTTTAGGGGGCGTCAATAGTGACTAGTGTAGATTTAAAAAAAATAGAGAATGCAGTAACCATGATATTAGAGGCTGTTGGAGAAGACCCGACACGTGAAGGGTTACTAGAAACACCAAAACGTGTCGCAAAGATGTATGCTGAAATGTTTTCGGGTTTAAAAGAAGATCCAAAAGAATATTTTAAAACAGTTTTTCATGAAGATCATGAAGAGCTTGTGTTAGTAAAAGATATTCCATTCCATTCAATGTGTGAGCATCATTTAGTTCCTTTTTACGGAAAAGCTCACATTGCCTATATACCAAGAGATGGCGTTGTGACGGGATTAAGTAAATTAGCACGTGCAGTTGAAACCACTGCAAGACGCCCCCAGCTACAAGAACGTATTACTTCAACAATTGCCGACTCGATTATGGACATGTTAAATCCTTACGGTGTTTATGTCGTTATCGAAGCGGAGCATATGTGTATGACAATGCGTGGCATTAAAAAGCCTGGTGCTAAAACGGTAACAGCCGTAGCAAAAGGTATCTATGAAACCGATCACGTGAAGCGCTCAGAAATTCTATCGTTCATTCAAATGAACTAATAACAGAAAACCAATTGGAGGAGAAGTTCATGTCTCAAACAGAGTATATTGTAATTCGTGCAGAAGAAGATGGTGTAAATGTTATCGGCTTAACAAGAGGAACAGATACTAAATTTCATCATTCTGAAAAATTAGATCGTGGCGAAGTAATGGTTGCTCAATTTACTGAACATACTTCTGCTATAAAAATCCGAGGAAAAGCTGAAATTCAAACTGCACATGGCGTAATGCAGAGTGAAGCGAAAAAATAGGCACATTTGAGTGATTGGACCTTCTTGCTGTGCTATAATGACACAATACGACATCTGTAGTTTAGTGAAATGGAGCACGTAGAATGAACGAAACTCTCATTCAACAACAAGTTGAACAACTAAAATTTAAAATCAAACAAAAAGTGCGTCATCGGACACTACACAAATATACTGGCGAGCCAGATGTTCGTGAAGACCGCTTGTTCTTTTTATTGCTCCCATTTTTAAATGGAGAACAATGGACTGATGAACACGAACAAGCTGGAATCGCTGTAGCAATTATATACAGTGCGCTGTCAGCACACGATCAAATAAAAGAATCCAATGCTTCCTCTAAAAGTCAGCAGTTAACGGTGTTAGCAGGGGATTATTATAGTGGGATGTACTATCAAATTCTTGCGAAGCAATCGAATATCGCTTTAATTCGATCTTTATCTAATGGCATTATTGAAATAAGTGAAAAAAAAGCATCGGTTTACGATCAACTTCATCGAACTTTCAATGAATGGATGTCCACTATTGTTTCAATCGAAAGTTTATCAATTGAACAATTTTATCTACATTATGAGTTTGAACAATATATTCCGTATATGAGACAAGCTTTATTCATTCAAAGAATTGTTTACGAACTTGAATTATATAAAGATGGGAAATCTTCTAGATTTCAAGAAGCGCTTATTGAAAGTGCACACGTCCTTGGTTACGCGTCTAGTTTAGGGACTTTGTTGGAAACTGTTTATAAAGAAGGAATTGCTCATTTGAATAAAGACATTGGAGCGTCAACTCTATTAAAGATTCCAGTAAAAGAATATCTATATCAAATGATTAATACTTCGGAAAATAAAAATGCAGTTGTTCTTAAAGAAAGGTGACACACATGACGAAAACAAAAGAAGAACGCGTTCATGAAGTGTTTGAAAAAATATCTGGAAATTACGATAAGATGAATTCCGTTATTAGTTTTCAACAGCATAAAAAATGGCGTGAAGATACAATGTCACGAATGAATGTCAAAAAGGGTAGTTCATCGCTAGATGTGTGTTGTGGTACTGCTGATTGGACTATATCCATGGGTGAAGCTGTCGGTTCAACAGGACGTGCCGTAGGACTTGATTTCAGTCAAAATATGTTGAATGTTGGAATAGACAAGACGAAAGAAATTCCTCAAATCGAATTGTTACATGGAAATGCAATGGAACTTCCATTTCCCGATGACTCTTTCGATTATGTAACAATTGGTTTTGGTTTAAGAAATGTTCCTGATTACATGCAAGTGTTAAATGAAATCGAGCGGGTGTTAAAGCCTGGTGGAATGTTCGTTTGTTTAGAGACATCTCAAGCTGAAATGCCAATCTACAAACAACTTTTCCGATTTTACTTTAAATACGTTATGCCGATTTTTGGTAAATTCTTTGCGAAGAGCTATAAAGAATATTCTTGGTTACAAGAATCAGCAAAAGATTTCCCTGGAATGAAAGCATTAGCAAAAATGATGGAACAAGCCGGTTTTGTAAATGTTGAATATAAACCATACAGTGGCGGTGCTGCTGCAAGACATATTGGCTACAAAAATAATGGATGAAGCTTAACATGATTAAATTGTAAAAGTTTCGGTGTGGGAGAAGGTACTTAGAAGTGGAAAAGATGAAGTTATCCATGCTCTATTCTGACATGCGTTCAGATTTAGATCTCATCGAAAAAGAATTAGAGGTTGCTGTGAATTCGTCTTCACACTTACTAAATGATGCTTCTCTTCATTTGTTGCATGCTGGCGGAAAACGTATACGTCCTGTATTCGTCTTACTGGCTGCTAAGTTTGGTGATTATCAGATTGATCGCATTAAAGATGTTGCTGTGCCTTTAGAATTAATTCATATGGCCTCTTTAGTGCATGATGATGTTATTGATGATTCTGAAATGCGAAGAGGACAGTTAACGGTCAAAGCCCAATGGAATAATCGAGTCGCCATGTATACTGGCGATTTTATTTTTGCCCGTGCCCTCGAATACATAACGAATTTCTCAAATACTGAAGCCCATCGTATTTTGTCCTATACAATGGTTGAAATTTGTGTGGGGGAAATTATTCAAATCGAGGATAAATATAAAATCGATCAGCGATTACAAGATTATTTCCGTCGTATTAAACGAAAGACTGCTCTTTTGATTTCTTCAAGCTGTCAACTAGGAGCAGTTGTATCTGGAGCAGATGCAAAGACCACGATGCATTTAAAACGTTTTGGGTATTATGTCGGTATGTCATTCCAAATAATCGATGATATT
>JAHIWI010000346.1 GCA_018816185.1 Bacillota bacterium | reverse complement strand
CAACGTCGTGAATAACGACATGAGAACCTGGAATGTCTTTTGTATGGAACCAAAGATGTGATTTGTTTGATAACTTAAAAGTGACATAGTCATTTTGCTTATTATTTTTCCCAACAGAAATGGGTAAACCTGTACTTGAAACAAAGGCTTCAGGTGTTGGTTTGACGATTTTCTTTTTCTTTTTCAAAATGCGAGCTTTCATCCAACCTTGTTCGGCCAGTTCTTCCCGTATTTCTTCAATATCATTTGGAGATGCTTGCAAGACTTGTTGTTGAAGCATTTCTAAGTAATCAATATCTTCTTTCGTCTTGTCCATCTGTTGTTGCGTTTTAATTAGGGCAGTTTTAGCTTTATTGTATCTTGTGTAGAAGGCTTGTGCATTTTCTACAGGGGTCTTTCTAGGATTCAAAGGAATCGTCACGGTCGCTCCATCTTCATCATAATAATTTACGATTTGTGCTTCTGTTTGACCTTTTTCTAATTGATACAAATGTGCCATTAGTAGCTCTCCATATAATTGGAAAGTTTCTAGTTTTTCGGCTTGTGCTTTTTCTTTCGATAATTTCTTCATCTTTAATTTTAATTTGTCGATTTCATTTTGCAGCCAACGTTCTAAGTCTCCTGCTTGTTGCTTCACTCGATCTCGATCTGCTCGAGCGAAATAAACCTTATCAAGAAGTTCTCCAAGTGTGTTGAAATGTGAACCTTCTCCTTCTAAATGTTGCAGTTGAATGCTAGAGAAGAATGTTTTATTGCCATTTTCAAAATAAGAATTCACTTGGTTTTTTTGAATGAATTCATTAAGGAACGTCGAAAATACTGTGAACGGTTTTTCCTTCTCATTTGCTAGTCGATAAGCTAATTCGTTTGCATGTAGTGGCGAAAATCCTGCAATTTGTTGAAGAATACTTTTAGCTATGTCTTCTTCATTTAAAATAGTAAGGAATTCGTCTTCTGTAAGATTAAATGGATCCTTTTTATCTTGAGCTGGCGGGACGATATGAGGTTGACCAGGTAAAATCGTTCGATAACTATTCACAGATGGTGACAAGTGTTTCAAGCTATCTAGGATAAGTGTTCGAGAGGGATCCACTAGAATGACATTACTATGTCTACCCATAATTTCGACATGTAGTTCACGGACCATGTCATCCCCAATTTCATTTTTACCTTCAATGCGGAGGATGATTACTCTGTCCATTCCAAGTTGTGTAACGGAAGAAACGAAACCGCCTTCTAAATGCTTGCGTAGTAACATGCAAAACATAGGAGGTTCAGATGGATTCTCTATCGTTTCCTTTGTAAGTTGAATTCTTGAATAAGAAGGGTGAATAGAAATGAGCAAGCGGTGATTCTTTCCACCGGCGCGTATATGGAATACAATTTCTTGTGAATTCGGTTGATGAATTTTAGAAATTCGACCCGAAACAAGTTGTTGTAGTTCGTTTGTCATTGATTTTGTGAATAAACCATCAAAAGCCATAAGATACCTCTTTCAAAACGTTTTGCTCTATCTTATCATTTTCTAGAGGAAATGTGATATAATTGCCTAAGTGTGTGTAACAGAAAGAATCAAGTCTTTCAGGAGGAACCACCTTGTCAATTGCCAAATTCATGAATATCGGGAATGGTAGTGTCGTTGCCGTAAATCGAATCATTTCCATTTTAAGTCCTGAATCTGCGCCAGTTAAAAGGCTTGTTCAAGATGCGAGAGATAAAGGCTTTCTGATTGATGCAACTTATGGAAAAAAAACACGTACAATCTTTGTCATGGATAGTGAACATGTCGTTTTGTCTGCTGTAAATAATGAAACGATCACTGCTAGAATGATGGAGTATACCGACTAGAT
Source organism: Bacillota bacterium (assembly GCA_018816185.1). Lineage (GTDB taxonomy): Bacteria > Bacillota > Bacilli > Bacillales_A > Planococcaceae > Paenisporosarcina. The sequence goes on along the minus strand of JAHIWI010000346.1, from coordinate 1,517 downwards.
AAAAAGAGGGATTGAATGCGAAAAGAACGTGGATTATTAATCGTCCTTTCAGGACCATCTGGTGTTGGGAAGGGAACTGTGCGAAAAGAATTGTTTTCGCAGCCTGATACCAATTATGAATATTCAATTTCGATGACGACTCGGAAACCTCGTGAAGGTGAAATCGATGGTGTCGATTACTTTTTCAAATCTCATGAAGAGTTCGAACAATTAATCGGTGAAGGTCGCTTACTTGAGTACGCTTCTTACGTGGGGAATTATTATGGAACACCACTCGATTATGTGAACGCCACCTTAGATGCTGGTCGAGATGTCTTTTTAGAAATTGAAGTACAAGGAGCATCCCAGGTGCGAGCTAAAGTTCCTGATGGGTTGTTTATTTTCCTTGCACCTCCGAGCTTTTCTGCGCTCGAACAACGTCTTGTTGGACGAGGGACTGAAACAGATGATGTAATTGCTTCACGCATAAGTGCTGCAAGACAAGAATTAGAAATGATGAATTTATACGATTATGTTGTTGAGAATGATGAAGTTCAATTCGCATGTGATCGTGTAAATGCAATTGTTACGGCAGAACATTGCCGAAGAGAACGCGTTGAAAAAAGATATTTATCTATGTTGGAAGGGGAATCTTAATGTTATATCCATCAGTTGATTCATTAAAAAGCAAAATTGATTCAAAATATCAATTAGTAAGCTTAGCTTCAAAACGTGCTCGTCAAATGCAAGAAGAGGGCGGATTACGCTTAGACTCTTACCAGTCAGAAAAGTATGTTGGTAAAGCGCTTGAAGAAGTTGCTGCTGGTGCACTAGTTAAAGAAGTTCAAGATGAAGGAACAATTTACGAAGACGAAATTTAAATCCATTATTACACAATGAAAACTCCCTTAGACATGATAGATGCTTTGGGAGTTTGTTGTTTCAGAAAGGAAGAGTAGCATGCTTTCTAACAAAAAAATCTTACTCTGTGTCTCCGGGGGAATCGCTGTTTATAAAGCAGTAGCTCTGGTCAGCAAACTCTCACAAGCAGGAGCAGAAGTAAAAGTGATCATGACAGATTCTGCGACCAAATTTGTTCAACCACTTAGTTTTCAAGTGATGTCAAAAAATGATGTATTTACAGATACTTTTGATGAAAAAAATTCAAATGTGATCGCTCATATCGATTTAGCCGATTGGGCTGATTTAGTCATTGTTGCCCCTGCAACAGCAAATGTAATTGGTAAATTAGCAAATGGAATCGGAGACGATATGGTGACCACAACACTTCTTGCTACTACTGCAAAAGTGTGGATTGCTCCTGCCATGAATGTACATATGTATGACCATCCCGCTGTTAAACGCAATATTGCAACGTTAGCATCGGATGGATATGAGTTTATTGAACCATCTGAAGGATTTTTGGCATGCGGATATGTTGGGAAAGGCCGACTAGAAGAACCTGAAAAAATTGTTCAGTTAGTTGATCAATATTTTCAGCCAAAGAACTTACCGCTCGAAGGAAAGAAAGTCGTCAT
>JAHIWI010000345.1 GCA_018816185.1 Bacillota bacterium | reverse complement strand
TCCTAAAATGGGGGCTTTAGTAAACGTAGTACGCGAGGAAGTTACAGTCGTACTTGATGAAAGACAAGTAATATTAGAGAACGCAGCTATTCAACAACAGCTTGAAAATGAAACGATTGATGTGACCTTACCAGGTCGTCCAGTAAGAACAGGGAATCATCATCCATTAACGCGTGTAGTTGAAGAAATCGAAGACCTATTCATAAATATGGGGTATGAAATTGCAGAAGGTCCTGAAGTTGAAAAGGATTATTACAACTTCGAAGCGTTAAATTTACCTAAAGGACATCCTGCACGAGATATGCAAGATTCATTCTACATCTCAGAAGACATTTTACTTCGTACACATACATCTCCAGTGCAAGCTCGTACGATGGAAGCTAAAGGTGGAGAACCGATTAAAATCATTTGTCCAGGGAAAGTGTATCGTCGAGATAGCGATGATGCAACTCACTCTCATCAATTTACTCAAATTGAAGGTCTTGTGATTGGCGAGAATATTCGCATGAGTGATCTAAAAGGAACTTTGTCTGTATTTGCGAAAAAAATGTTTGGGGATGATCGCGAAATTCGTTTGCGTCCAAGTTTCTTCCCGTTCACTGAACCATCTGTTGAGATGGACATTTCATGTTTTAAATGTGGTGGGGCGGGTTGTAACGTTTGTAAAAAAACAGGGTGGATTGAAATCCTTGGTGCCGGTATGGTGCATCCTAATGTATTAGAAATGGCAGGTTATGATTCAAAACGCTTGTCTGGATTTGCATTTGGTATGGGACCAGAACGCATTGCGATGTTGAAATATGGAGTGGAAGATATTCGTCATTTTTATACAAATGATGTGCGATTTGTTTCGCAATTTCACCGAACTGAAGTGTAAGGAGGAGATCACATGTTAGTTTCAACTAAATGGTTAGCAGATTATATAGATACAAAAGGATTACACCCCGCAGAACTTGCTGAAATGATTACTCGCTCAGGGATTGAAGTGGATGCAGTAATTGATCGGTCACACGGAATGACAAATGTGGTTGTTGGTCATGTTTTAGAATGTGAAAAACATCCTGAAGCCGACAAATTATCCATTTGCCAAGTGGATGTAGGTGAAGAAGTAACACAAATTATTTGTGGTGCTCCAAACATCGCAAAAGGTCAGAAAGTGATTGTGGCCAGACCCGGTGCAGTATTACCAGGCGGTATGAAAATTAAAAAAGCTAAACTTCGTGGCGAAGAATCGAACGGTATGATTTGCTCACTTCAAGAACTAGCGATAGAGGGAAAACTTGTACCAAAAGCTTATTCTGAAGGGATTTATGTTTTACCTTCTGATACAGAAGTAGGTGCTGATGCGCTTGAAGTTTTAGGCTTACAAGATACAGTCCTTGAACTTGGACTTACTCCTAACCGTGCGGATGCAATGAGTATGTTAGGTGTGGCATATGAAGTTGGAGCAATCCTTTCGGAAGATATGAAATATCCACAAATACAATACTCATCTTCAACTGATGTAGCTGAAAACGTTTTAAAACTCAGTATTGAAGACATGGATGCCAACCCAATGTATGTAGCGAAAGTCGTGAAGAATGTCTCTATTGGTGAGTCACCTTTATGGTTACAACAACGCTTAATGGCTGCTGGTGTTCGACCACATAATAATGTTGTCGATGTAACGAACTATGTACTAATGGAATATGGTCAACCGCTTCATGCATTTGATTATGATCGTCTACAAACAGGCGAAATCGTTGTAAGAGCAGCTAAAGATGGTGAAAAAATCACGACTTTAGATGATCAAGAACGTGAATTGAAATCTCATCATTTAGTGATAACCAATGGTCAAGAGCCTGTAGCAATTGCAGGAGTTATGGGTGGGTTAAATTCCGAAGTACACGAAGGAACAACGACGGTAGTTATAGAATCAGCCTATTTCAAACCCGCTTCTGTCCGTCAAACATCAAAAGACCACAATTTGCGCAGTGATGCTAGTTCACGATTTGAAAAAGGGGTCGACCCTAATCGAGTGGAAGCGGCTGCTGAACGTGCTGCTCAATTAATTGCTGAATTAGCTGGTGGAGAAGTATTGCAAGGAAGTGTGAAAGTCGACGAGTTAGATAAATCTCAAAAAGAAGTTATCGTTTCTCCTGATTTCATCAATAATCGTTTAGGCATGAAAATTTCTTTAGAAGAGATGAAAACGATCTTACAACGTCTAAAATTTGATTTTGAAGCAGCAAATGGTTTGCTTTATATTAAAGCGCCAACCCGAAGACAAGATATTCTAATTGAAGAAGACATTGTGGAAGAAATTGCTCGTATTTACGGCTACGATGAAATTCCTTTAACACTTCCAGAAGGAGAATCTACTCCTGGTGGTTTAACACCATACCAAGCACATCGAAGAATTGTTCGTAACTACTTGGAAGGGGCAGGGTTACATCAAGCGATTACGTATTCTTTAACATCTAAAGAACTTGCTCAAAGTTTTGCTCTTGAAACTGCTCCTGTAACAGAATTGTTAATGCCGATGAGCGAGGATCGTAGTATTTTACGTCAATCCTTGATTCCGCATTTATTAGAATCAGCTACCTACAATGTGGCACGTAAAGCAGATTCAGTTACGTTGTTCGAAACTGGCGCAGTATTCTTAGGTGAAACTTCAGAAGGTCTTCCACATGAAGAAGAACACGTAGCGGCTGTTATGACAGGTAAGTGGCTTGAACATAGTTGGCAGGGAGAGCGGAAAACAGTTGATTTCTTTGTATTAAAAGGAATCGTTGAAGGTCTTCTTGCAAAGTTAGGTATAGATAAGCAGGTTTCTTTTGAACAAACTCAAATGGATGGATTGCATCCTGGTCGTACTGCATCAGTTAAAGTAAACAACGAATCTATTGGGATTTTGGGTCAACTTCACCCAAGCGAACAAAAGAAACGTGATTTAAAAGAAACATACGTTATGGAATTAAATCTAGCAAAACTATTGTCAATTTCGTTAGATCCATTACTATACACACCAGTTCCACGATTCCCATCAATTTCACGCGATATCGCATTAGT
>JAHIWI010000344.1 GCA_018816185.1 Bacillota bacterium | reverse complement strand
TTTGCAGGAAACACTTCCTTAGCTTTTATCTTTTTAAAGAAAAATCGATTTCCATTTGAAGTGATAAGAGGAACAACTTCAGCGGGTTTTTCGTTAGTTTGCACTGTTATTTTTTGGATCTCAGGATTCACTAATTGTCCGGCTCTACTTTAAATTAGTATTTTCATTAATCTGCCGCGTTAGCTCAATTAGAACAATCAATGAATTTTTGAAACTACTATTTTCCTGTACATTCCATTCATCATAATTGGTATATCCTCATCTACTTTTATTCGTTTATTGTTATTAGAAATCAATTCTTCGAAACTCCGACCAATATCAGTGCCTAGTACACCAATAACTGGTCTTAGAAGCACGATTGGTAACGAAAGCTTTTTATTTTTAGGAGCAAATTTATCAAAAATAATTATTCTTCCTTCTGGTTTTAAAACTCTAGTCATTTCTTGAAGGCTTTTATTAGCATAAGGTACAACTGAAAGAATAAGACTTGCGATTATATAGTCAAAAGATTCATTTTCAAATTCCAAATATTGAGCATCCATTTCTAAAAAATTTATACTAGAATCTTTAAATTTAATTTTTGCTTTGCCAAGCATGTCAGGTGAATAATCAATGGCCGTTATATCTAGGGCTGCGTAGTTGACTAACTCTAAATCAGCACCCGTCCCAACTCCTACAAATAAGATTTTCTGTTTTTCATTAAATGTTATGGACTGGAATATTTGTTTTCGAGCTTTTAAAAAGATACCTGAATTAAAAAACTTATCATAAATTGGAGAACCGATTTTATATATAAATTTATTCCAAGAATTATTCAAACTCCTCCACTCCTAATTTCTATAACATAATTTCAATAGATTTTTGGATTAACTGTTGCTCTCTTAGTAATTCCAATAAATTCATCTTATCCCTATCTAAGTGAAGTCCTCTTATACCAACTCGTTCTGCCCCTTCGATATTTTCAAGTTTATCGTCTATAAATATACTCTCTTCACTTTTTGCATTTGCTTGATTAAGAGCGATATTATAGATTGATTCTCCTGGTTTTTCTTCATTTACAAAGGCTGAAAGTATAATCGAATCAAAATATTTACGGATCCCTAACCGATCAAATATCCAATCCATACTTGGCATTGCATTTGAAATAACAGCTAATTTGTATTCTTTATTTAGTTCCTCTAAAACATATTTAACTTCTGAATACAGTTCACAATGTCCAGCAAAATGAGCGAAGAAAAGTAATTCATTTGTAAGTTCAATTTCACCAAGTTCTTCAGCAATCGCTCCATAATAACGTTTGAAGTATTGCTCCTCTTCGTTCCAATTAGTTATAAAAGGAAGTTCAGTTTGTTTGGCCTTTAAAATAGCTTCATCAATTTGTGATATTTGATATCCTCTTTCGATTAACAAATACCTGATTCTGTCATCTCCTTTTATAAAGGTTTCAAAAAGAACACCACCAGCATCAAAGAAAATTGTTTTCACTTCAGTTTTTGTTTGATTCATTTGATCTCTCCATTTCAAATATGTATTAACTATTAAAGTACTCATTAACTAAATTATCCAAGTTACTCATTAGTTTTTGCTTCAACAACAAAACTTGTATATAGTTCGTTATCAACGAGAACATCAATTTTCCACAGTCCTGTCTTCTCAAGAACAAATTTTGCTCCACTTTGATTGTTCTCAATACTATCTTCATAAAGTTCAATGGTCTCTTCAGAATCTTTATGAGTTGCCAACATTTTATACGTTTTTCCATTGAAACCTTTGGTTTTGGTACTATCCAAGAAATAAAGTTGATATAGTCTCCCTTGGTCAACTACAGGAAATTCAGGTTCAACATCCTCACCATTCACTTTCCTAATACCAAACTTTCCTTTAGTTCCATGTAAGTCCATATCATCTGAAATAAATGCAGGTGTCGGCTTCCAATCAATTGTATTATCCTCACTACACCCTACTAAAAGTAGACTTGATAAAAAGAGAATAGTAATGACTATATATAATCTCACAGGAATCACTCACCCTCCCATTACTAATCCACAAATAACTAATCACTAATTACAATAATGT
>JAHIWI010000077.1 GCA_018816185.1 Bacillota bacterium | reverse complement strand
TCTCTCTACGGCTTTTGATACAGCTCTAATGTTGAAAAATGCAATGGGGAATAAAGAACTGAAAAAAATTATGAGCACTGATTATTATCGAAGCGAAGGTGTACACTGGGAAAACAAACATAAACTCGTCCGTTCAAATTCTTTAGCTATTTCAGGGAAGACAGGATATACAAAAGCAGCAGGAAGAACGCTTGCTACATACTTTAAAAAAGACGAGCAAGAAATTATTGTTGTGACGCTGAATGATTCAAATGATTGGAAATCCCATCAAGAACTAGCTGATCGAGCGTTTAAACAATATAATATGGTACAATTAGTTCAAGAAGGTGCATATGACTTACCAGGTGATTTAGTTGTTCGGCTAAATAAGCCAATTCATTTGATTGTTAAAGATAAAGAACAGGTACAGCATGTGGTCTTATTAAATCGATCACACAATGGGATTCGAACTGGTCAATGGACTGTTCAAATAGATGGAAAACCTGTTTATTCACAACAAGTGCATATTGAGCGGAATCGTAGATGAAGACTGCTTTTTCTAAAAGCGGTCTTCTTTTAATTTGGTTGAAAGTGTGACATACTTTTTTTAATTAGAAAGCAATAATAATGAGGTGAAACCATGGAAAGATTACAAAAAATGCTAGCCCACGCAGGGGTAGCATCTAGACGAAAAGCAGAACAATTAATACTTGAAGGAAAAGTACAAGTTAATGGGAAAGTTGTTAGAGAATTAGGAACGAAGGTTTCTGAATCAGACACCATCGAAGTAGCAGGAGTAAAGTTGGAAAAAGAGCAAAAGGTGTATTATTTGTTGTACAAGCCTAGAGGTATTATTTCAGCCGTAACGGATGATAAAGGAAGAAAAACCGTTTCGGATTTATTTCCATTCGTACCTGAAAGAATCTTCCCGGTTGGTCGTTTAGATTATGAAACATCTGGTCTGCTTTTGATGACAAATGATGGTGATTTTTCATATATGCTTACACATCCGAAATTTAAAATTGATAAAACGTATGTTGCTCGTGTTAAAGGCATACCTACAAGAGAACAATTGCGACCACTTGAACGTGGTGTCGTATTAGAAGATGGCAAAACAGCTCCTGCACGAGTTAAAATGCTTTCTTCAGATAAAAAAGCGGACAAAGCTATTATTGAAATTACGATACATGAAGGGAAAAACCGCCAAGTGCGTCGTATGTTTGATGCGATCGGTTTCCCCGTTCAAAAACTAAAAAGAGAACGTTTTGCCTTTTTAAATCTGCACGGCTTAAATGCAGGAGAATCGCGCGAGCTTACTTCTCATGAAGTGAAATTACTTCGAGTTCAAGCTGAAACAGGGAAGATAGGCTCTTGATTTAAATGACTAAACGTTCACAAACCCTTCAAATGTATAGGCAAAGTACGATTTTTTCTTTGTTATAATAAGTTTACATTCGTACGTCTTGTAGGAGGTTAACAAAGTGACACAGTCGAAACAAAAAAGATTTATTTTAAGAACTGTCATTCTAACAGTTTTAGCTGCAGCTATTATCTACACGATTTATTCCAATGCAACGAAAGAAAGAACTCAAATTTTAGGTGTTGGAGATGAAGCACCTGATTTTACTTTAGAAGATTTAAATGGTGAGGAGCATCGTTTATCTGATTATAAAGGACAAGGTGTATTCTTGAATTTCTGGGGAACTTGGTGTAAACCTTGTGCAAAAGAAATGCCAGCCATGAATAAGCAATATGCAGAATATAAAGACAAAGGTGTTCAAATTCTAGCTATTAATATTGCGCAATCTAATTTCGAGGTCCAAAAATTTGCTAATCAATATGGGCTGGATTTCCCAGTTGTTTTAGATCGTACGAAAAGTGTCATGCACACATATAATGTGGATCCACTTCCTACAACTATTTTAGTGAACCCTGAAGGTAAAATTGAACGCATTATTACTGGAGAAATGACAGAACAGGATATCGCTACTTTTATGGAGCAGATTAAACCTGAATAAGGAGTCAATCATATGAACAACATTAAATGTGCTTGTGGGCATGAAAATCCAGAAGGAACAGTGTTATGTGGGAATTGTGGTAGACCTCTTAC
>JAHIWI010000076.1 GCA_018816185.1 Bacillota bacterium | reverse complement strand
TTCCATTTTACAATCAGAACAAGTAGCTAAGTATTTGGATAAAGAAGGTTTAACTTACCAACTGTTAAATGCTAAAAGTGTTGAGCAAGAAATTCATTTAATTTCTCAAGCGGGTCAATTAAATCAAATTACAGTTGCTACAAATATGGCTGGTCGTGGAACGGATATCGAATTAGGTCATGGTGTTGAGAATGTTGGCGGATTATTCGTTCTTGGGACGGAGAAGCACGAAAGTCGACGGATTGATAATCAATTACGTGGTCGATCTGGTCGTCAAGGTGATCCAGGTGAGAGTCAATTCTTCATCTCACTAGAAGATGATATGTTTAGACGATTTGCCAAAGAGGATGTTGAGAAATTTAATCAAAAAGTTAAGACAGATGACTTTGGTGTAGTTCAAAATAAAGAAGTGCATGAGTTGACAGAGCGTACACAGCGTATTGTGGAAGGCGCGCACTTCTCTATGAGAGAATATAACTTGAAGTTAGATGATGTCATTAATGAACAACGAAGAGTCATTTATTCTCTACGTGACCGCGTGTTAGAAAAGCAAGATTTATTAAAGCAAGTTAAGACTATGTTAGATGAAACAGTTGACTATGTAGTTGGTGAAAGCTGTCCAGAGGATGAGCTACCTGAACACTGGGACTTTATACAAATTCAATCAACAATTAATCAACTCATATTAGAGCCTATTTCAATCCCAACAAACCTTCAAAAATCGAAGGATGTTCATAAAGAAATAAAACCCTCTATAGCAGAACTAAAATCATTCATGGATACTTTCCAGGACAATCAAGAAGTGATGAACACTTTACCAAAAGTAATGCTGTCATATATTGACTCCACTTGGATTCATCATTTAGAATCGATGACTCGATTAAAAGAGGGTATTGGGCTAAGAGCATACCAGCAAGAAGATCCGATGCGTATTTATCAAAGTGAAGGCTTAGAAATGTTCGAGATGAACTATCAGGAACTACGCCGTTCAATTGCATCTGAAATCATTGGTTTTATGAAACTAATCGCAACTAAACAGGAGGAACAATAAATGGGACTCTTTTCAATTTTTAATAAAACAAAAAAAACTGGATTGGATAGCACTGTTGAATCAAAAGAATTAATCATTAATGGTGAGGATGTAAAATCTGAGCAAACAGTACAAACAACACTTTCTTATCATCCAGAATGGAAAGTACCGAAAGAACAACAATATGTGTTTAGTTTTCTTTCAAATGAACTTCCACCACTTAAGCCAAATCAGATTTCTTTATCGGCCATCGACATCGATTTAAATGAAGTTACAGGAGAGTGGCTTGTAAAAGCATTTTTCCGATCTTCCTTAAATCATCCAGTTACGATGGATAACGCTGAATTATTAATATTAGATAAGGAAAATCACGTTTTGGCATCCAAAGAATTTGATTTAAGTGAGTTAGGTGAACTTCCAGCCAATAGCGCGCGTCCTTGGGTATTCTCTTTCGAACAAAGTGCGTTGAAGGTGTCAGATCAACCTGAAGAAGGTTGGCAAATCGCATTTAATGTACAGTCTCTTGTTCCTCATAAAATAGATTTTCATGAATCATGGGATGTGGCATTAAGTGCTGAACAAAAAGGCGCACTCGAAAAAATCGTAAGCGATTTACCAAAATTAAATCCTCACGAAGTCAATTTCACAGGCTTTCAAATTAAACCACAACCTGAAGGCCATTTAGCCGTTTCATTATTCATACGCAACGGTAATAAACAACATATTAATTTAGAGCAATTACCTTTAGAAATAGTTGATGCACAGGGAGATATCGTAGCTCGAGGATCATTTACCTTAGATAAGCTTGAAGTAAAAGCAAATACTTCAAAACCATGGACCTTCATCTTCCCTGACCAAATGATAGTCAAAAAAAATCCAGATTTCACTCGTTGGAGCGTAAAAGTTATACAATAGAAAAAAACGGTGCCAGGTACACACACAATTCGGAAACAATTCCGAATTGCATATGTACCTGGCACTTTAAAAACAAAAAAATCCATTGAGGAAAATTCCTCAATGGATTTTTTTTGCGCATCAACCAAGCACAACCGATACATTACTTTATTTAAAAATCAGGAATGAATCCTACAAATTTATTTTAACACAATTTACTAATTTCACAAGAAAAGAATTCAAATTCGAGTGAAAATTAAGCGTATTTTACACAATTAATTATTCAGTGTCCGGTAAAGGAAAACAGAGAAATCCACACGTGTAATACGTTGTGCTGGGCCGAATTTTCCTCCCCCAATTCCAAGTGTAATTTCATTTTCTGCAAGTGAATTAATTGCATCATATGCAAAGCTTCCTTTTGTATCGATGAAGTAATTTTCTGTTCCAGCTGATAATTTGAATCCACGTTGTAAAATGGCTGCCATTTCTGCACGTGTCAATTTGCCAGAAGGATCAAAATTCGTACCACCATCTTTTCCTCTTATAACTCCAGCATTTGCAACTGCAGCAACTTCTTCGTAAAAACGAGTTCCGGCAGGCATATCTTTAAATCCTGGATCCACAACATTCGATGTTGAAAGATTCATTGCTCGAGCAAGTAAAATCGCTCCTTGTAATCTAGTTAACTCTTGGTAAGGACCAAAGTTTCCATCACTATATCCAGCAATAACTCCGCGATTAACTAAATCACTAATCTCTTTTTCTGCTCTAAATGTTAATCCAGTATCTTTAAATAAAGACTCACGATATGTGTCAGAGAAAATAGCTTTTACATCATCGAACATAATCGTTCCCTTTGTTTTAATTGAACCCTCAGGTTGAGCCACATAAATTTGTTTTAATTTTACGGGACCAGAAATATTTTGAGGAACTGATGCTCTGACAAAGTTCCACCCTTTCCACTTCAAACCATTTTCTGCAGTGAAATCAATTGTATGTTCATTACCTGTAGCATCTACAATTCGTCCGCGTACCCAAGACTTGCTTGCATCACCATATAAGCGCATACCAATTTCTTTTGGTACACCACCTGTTGATGTAGGGTTTTTCATTTCAACATAAGCAGCTGAAGTACCAGGTTGATTCGTAAAGTTATAATCTAACTTCACAGCCCCCTTACCTTCATATGCAAATTCACTCGCTGAATTCATGCTTATTGAAGCTGTTCCTGCCGTTGCAGTAGAACTCCAATTAGTTAAAGTCTCCATTGAATCTATCGATAATGTTGACCCACTTACAATCACTGGAATAGTTACTGTCTTATTTGCAAGTGTGGCAGTAATTGTTCCATTAGCTTCTGTCGATGTTGCTTTAAAATCGCCAGCAGCTGTAATCGTGCCGATTCCTGCACTTGCTGTCCATTTCAACAATGAAGGGTCGAAAATAATTTCACGGTTTTGACTATCAAGAGCTTTAACAGTCATTTTTTCCGATTCGCCAATTCTTACTGTAAGGGAAGAATCGATTGGTTGAATTTTTGAAACTGTGTCAACCACTTCAAAAGGAAGTGATTTTTTCCCTGTTCCATAAGCAACATCAATTGACCCTTTGCCAGCTCTAGAAGCAGTAAATGTCAAACCTGATGGTGTAATTAAACCAGTTGGTGAACTAATTGAAAAGCCTGATGTTGATGTAGCAACTGGATTGTAATACTGATCCATTACGTTACCAGTTTTAATCGAACCTTTTGTTCCTTTTAAATAAACACCTGGTTTTACAATTTCAGCAGTGATCGTCGTCGGCGTTCCTGCCGGAGCAGTTGATAGTGCATATAAAACGGTTGATACTGCACGTTCATTACCATCGGATGGACGGTTAAATAATGAAACATTCGTATCACCTGGCTTACGAACAGCCATTGCTGTTGAACCACCACCATCAAGATTTAATGCACGATTAACACCAATCGAAGCTAAATATTGAGCAAATTCATTCAGACTCATACCTGTACTGTATCCTGGTTGACGTCCGTCTACTGTGACCATCCAAACTTTTTTACCAGTCGCATCAATGGCGATTGCGGTACGAGGTGCTCTTTCACGAGCTCGACTACTATTTGGATCCATCGAAAGGGAAGGTTTTCCGTCTTTAACGAGCATTGGACCAGAAGTTAACATGAATGAAGAATTCATCCATTGTGAGTCGATGTCCGCAGAAATCGTAACTTCTTCACCAATATTCATTTGCTTAAGAGGTTCCATCGCTGTACCGTGGGCAGATAGAACAAACCCATCTTTCGGAATAGCTGTCACTTCATCCGTGTTATAGGGACGAATATGAGAAACTGTTCCTGTTACAGATTTGCCGAATTCTAAATCCGTTCCACCTGTTACACCAGAAATGACTACTTCCATTCCGAAAGGATTGGTTTTCGTATTCCCTCCTGGGAAAATCGGTGTAAATAAAATCATATTATTGTCAGTACGTTGCTTATTCGTACTTGTAATAGCTGATGTAGTGCCATTATGTGTAAGTGATAAATCTAAATTATATGTATCTATTTTTGCTGTACCAGTTGCGTCAATCCCAAACGCGAGTGGTTCGTTTACATATTGATCTTCACCTGTTGCTATAATTCCAGCATTCACCAATTTATTTCGATAAGAAATCAAATACATTGGCAATAAATCTTGGTTAAAGAATGAGCCATTTATAGCTCCTGCGACTTGTTTACCTGGCCCTGTGTATGCATTAGCTTGAGTCGATGTGCGAACAAGCTTATTCAGTGGATTAGGAATCCCAACATCAATTTTTGTATATGGATCATTTAAATTCGCGGTTAACATTCGGATGGCTTGTGAGTTAGAGGAAATTGTTTCTTGGTTTAGCTGATAATCGACCCCACCTGAAATTTTTTGTTTATCAGTCACTGCAGCAAGTGAAGTTGTTGGAATCACTAATGATAGAGCCAATGTCCAACTAACGATTAATCTACTTTTCTTTAAGTTTTTCAAAATATGTGTTGTCCTCGCTTTCCTGGTAATCTATGTCTATTATAGCGTTTGCTAGGAACTATATCACCCTACATACGGCATGTTACTAGAATTGAATCGTATTTCCTAGATTAGAGTTGTTTCGGTTCTTTGTTTCGGTACCTGGTACACAAAAAAACATGAAAATTATGTTTGTTTGAATAAACGTGAATGTTTGTGTACCAGGCACCAACAAAAGCATTCAAAAAACCCGTGGAATATGTCCCACGGGTTTTAGTGTGATTTATTAATTAGCTATGTTTTTTGTAAGCTTTGCGCGTATCTTGTTCAAGTTGTTCTAATGAAAAGCTTTCTTTTGCATGATTGTATAGGTTTTCACCAATAGTCGTGATGGCACCTGAAACTTTTAATGTATATAGTTTTCGCAACGCATTAGTAACTTGTTCAACGTCTCCGATGGGAGCGATGAAACCATAGTCTTCACTTGGAAGTAAGGCATGAACGCCACCGACATCTGTTGTGACGACAGGAATCTTGGCACGAGCTGCTTCCAGCAAAACAAGTGGGAAACTTTCACTATCGGACGTAAGTAATAGACAATCCGAAACGTTTAAACAAGCATGAATATCTTGTCTAAACCCAGTTAAATGAATGTAATCTTTGCCTTGTTTCAATTCTTCCAAACGCTTTCGCTCCGGACCGTCTCCAATGGCCAATAACTGAATCGGGACTCCTTCATTTCTAAGTCGATTCACTGCTTCAACGGCTAGTGGATGGTTCTTTATTGGGTGATAACGCGCAACCATGGTCACGATAAAATCATCTTTATTCAAACCTAAATCTTCCCGCTCAACTGGTGCCATAAGAGGTTCATCAAAAGAAATCCCGTTATAAATGATACTGATTTTATTTGACGGAACGCCAAAACCTTCAAGCATTTCGCCAAAGCGATGAGATACAGCGAAAAAGTGATCAATCTTTCGAATGACACTCATATTAATGGCTGTGAATACCTTTCCTTTGACGCCGCCCTTAATAAAATCTTTTGAAGGATCACTGTGAATGGTTGTAAACCAACGAAATGAAACAAAATTTTTAATTAGATAAACGAAAAAATTTGCTCTTGGTCCATGGGTATGGATGATACCGATTTGATTTTCCCGAATATAGCTGACTAACTTTTTAATAAAAGACAGATCATAGCGAGAGGTTTGATTGAAAACAATGGTTTGAATTCCAGCTTCACGGGCTTCCTTCGACAATTGTCCCTCTTGCATAACACCTAAAACAACTTCTTCTGTTGAGAATTGTTGCAGAAGAGAAATGAGGTGGTTTTTAGAACCACCCGTTTCCCCACCACTAATTAGATGCAGAATGGTCATTCAATCGTTCTCTCCTTTTTTGTAACGAAAACAATAAAAGCTGCTGTTAAGAAGTAGAAATACATGGTGAAGGTTTTATCTTCCCAAATGTTATAAATTAATCCACACCAGAAAATAGCGATTAAACCGGCTACCATAGGGATTGCATAAGGTGAAGCTTTACGATACTTCCAGAATAATACCAGCATTCCTAGTAAAAATACCGCGAAGAGTATTACCCCAATTGCTCCGGTCTGCGTAATGATTTGAATATATTGATTATCGGCATAAATATCATACGAAATTCCATATTCTTTATATATCGGTGAAGAATAGGATTTTGAAGCAGAATCACCAAAAGTGGCAAAGCCTGTCCCGATTATTGGGTGATCTTTATAAATTTCAAACCCTTTATACACAATAAAAAGACGTCCAGTTGTTTTACTCTTCTCGAATGTACTTGGGTTGAATGTTGATGTTATACGATCTTTTTCTACCTCAAAGCCACCAGGCTCCACCGGCCCAGTTCTAGGGAAGTCTCCAATATTGGTATTTTCATTTATCCATTTTGCGCTGAAAGTTGTTGGAATCGTGACTAGCACAAATGATAATGCAAGTACTACCCCAGTTTTAATTAAGAACTTCCAATTACGTGTATATAACACATAAATCGCTAAGCCAATGCCAAATGCAATCCATGTTCCACGACTGTAAGTTAGAATCCATACACCTGACATTAAAACAAGTCCTACATTTAGTAACCATTGAATTTTTGTTTTTGGTAAAAGCATTTTTAAGTAAATCGTTAGAATCGCAGAAATCGTCAAGAACACGGCAAGTACATTCGGATTATTGATTAATCCGTATATACGCGAACGATTATTTGGTGATAATGAACGATTGACCCATAGTTCTGGCATCCATGCCGAACGCATAGAAAGCTTTTCGACTAATCCTTGAACGACTAAAATCATCGCTACAATGAATGTTGTCCATAGGAATGTTTTAATGTCTTGTTTTGTAATACCAAGACGTTTTACAACATATAAGATGATGAAAGTTATGGCGAACGCGCGTAGTTGGAAAATGATTGCCCCAATACTTACGCCTGTAAGCAACGCAGAAACTGATCCTACTACTAAAAAGGCAAGAAATGCCCACTCAAACTTTTCAAACTGTACAATCGATTTTGGATTTTTACGTGAATCCCATAAAACTCTCAAAAAAGCTGCAACAATAATTAAATCTCCTACTAATTTAAGAGACGGATTAATTTCAATTAAAAACGAACGTAACGGGAAATAAAATAATAGAAAAAACATGGTTTGCTTTGGTTTTAATATAGCAAGTAATCCTAGAACCGCAGTTACGGCGTAAGCTACTATGCTTAATGGCACTAGCAAAGCTAGTATAATCAGAGCAACACCTAATGCAATTACTCTCCATTGTTGATCAAAAAATGTAAAATTCATTTCAAAAATCCTTTCTATACCTCATTCAAATTAAAAGTAT
>JAHIWI010000075.1 GCA_018816185.1 Bacillota bacterium | reverse complement strand
TTAAATAAAGAATTATGCGTTGAAGCAAAAGTAACTGTTAATCCTGATGTATCGATAGGGCCAGTAATGGTGGAATGTTACGAAGCAGAAGTAGAACCAATTTCAATAACTAAAAACAAATCTGACGAGTGCACCGTTATTGTAAGTCAATTAATTCGCGTTAGAATTCCACTTCAATTTAGTGCGAAAGTTGATGCAGAGAAAAACAAGGTTGGTTGCAAAAAACATGCAAACAAACCTTGTGGTTGTGATTGTGATTGTGACTGTTGATGAATATTAAAAAATAAGACAAGAAAACATCCGTTTATACAGAGATGTTTTCTTGTCTTATTTGCATGTGAAATAAATAGAAAATGTGAATTTAATAACCTTGGTTCTCAATCAACATTATTTCAGCTTAACTTAAGATAAATTTGAATTTTTTATTACTAGAGAATAAAATCTATATTTTTTCCAAATTAGGTAGAAAGCTCAGACTTTTATTTAGTATATGAATCTACTAGAAGGAGTAACAAAGAGGAGGTGATATTATGAGTGAACAAATACCATGTGGTTGTGGTGAAAATGGTTTAGCTGCTTCAGCATTTGATACACCTGAAGTCTTAGCACCTGGATGTACACGAACTGTAAGTAAAGAGGTATGTGTTGAAGCGAATGTAACGATTAGACCTACCGTTGAAGCAAGAACTCCAATCGTGAATTGTGTTGGAGGTCCTTCTCTTCGTAGTTGTGCAGCACAAGGCTTCATCCCGAGCGAAAACGGTTTATGTACATTTACCGTGTCTCAAGTTCTTTGTGTGAATGTTCCAATTCATTTTGACGCACAAGCTCGCGTTGTAAGAGGAACAGTAGCGTGCGGTGCATCCTTCCCAAATGAAAACTGTGGTACGACACCCCCTGTTGAGTAGCTTTTAGATTACAACCTTTGTGCACCATAAGTGAAATCCTATGGATCTTACATGTGATGTACAATTATTTGTCACGGTCTTTGTTAACGAGAGACGTTCTAGTATTTAGAACGTCTTTCTTTAGTAGAAATAACATAGGCGACGATCAATATGCTTTTTAATAATATATCCAGAACAATCTGATTCACCTTAATTTAGTAGGAATTAAATTCTATTCTTTTCTCTAATTAGGTAGAAAGCTCAGACTTTATTTTACTATATGAATCTACTAGAAGGAGGAACAAGAAGGAGGTGATTTTATGAATGAACAAAAACCATGTGGTTGTGGTGGAAATAATATAGCAAATTCCGCTTTGGATCCATTTGAAGAAGTGCTCGCTCCTGGGTGTGATCGAACAGTTAGTAAAGAAGTGTGTGTTGAAGCAGACGTTACAATTAGACCTACAGTAGATGCAAGAACTCCAATTGTGAATTGTGTTGGAGGTCCTTCTCTACTTAGTTGTAGAGCGCAGGGATTCATCCCAAGCGATACCGGCACCTGTACATTTAGCGTATCGCAAGTTCTATGCGTGAATGTTCCAATTCATTTTGACGCAGAAGCTCGCGTTGTAAGAGGAACAGTAGCGTGTGGAACAACATTCCCTGAAGGAAACTGTCAAGATGAACCAAGTACCGGTTGTACCTTCTCGCAAGGACGATTTCGAACCGATGAAGAGTTAACAGCAGAATTACTTGCATCTGCTCCAGGAGGACAAATTGTTCTTGGAATTGATGCTCTGGGATTTAGCTTCACTGTGGCTTCAATGGCTGAGGTAGACACTGTGTATAATAACGAAGTACCGACAAGACCAATGGGACCAGGTTTGGCTGCATATAACAATTTATATATTCAATTATTGGCAGCAAACCTAAATGTATTGAACAATGCTACTTGTCCATTTGCAGAAACTGCCATAGCTGCAGCTAATGCATTCCTTGCATCAGGCGTTGTAAGTAATGATACAGCATCAACATTAGGTACTGCTTTAGATACCTTCAACAATGGAAATGCAGCTGGATGTCCGGAACACTGTGAATAAATTTTTAAACATGAAAAGCCGTTCTAAATTCAGAACGGCTTTTTCCTTTTAGAATTTTATAATGCTCTTAAATACGATTCAACGAATGGAACGAGCGTATCAATAACTCTTTCATCGGGATTAAGCTTCGCATGGTGCAGACCATATGATGAGTCGACACCTGCCCAAAATAACAAGCCAGGGATTTCTTGTAGAAAATATCCAAAGTCCTCACCCGTCATTGCTGGTTCACATTCTATGGCAATAGTGGAATCGTCTTTACTTGCAAATGATAAAAAGTTTTGAGTGATGTCTTCTGTATTATAAACTTGATAATACGATGAACCATAGTCAATAAGCACTTTACAGTCGAACGCTAATTCAGTGGCTTGGCAAAATGCCTCTATTTTTTCTTTAACAACGGTCATTGTGTTTGCATCCATCGTTCGAATCGTACCTTCTAACCTTGCATGACCTGAGATAATATTTTGCACAGTTCCTGATGTCATTTTTCCGATAGTCACAACAGCAGAATCGAGTGGATTAATGGATCGACTCACAATCGTTTGTAATTGCATCAGTAAATTAGCCGCCGCAACCGTCATATCTCTCGTTTTATGTGGGAAAGCAGCATGTCCTTCAACCCCATGTAAATCTATAAACAATTCGGATGTATTGGCGAATAACAGACCTGGACGTGTTGCAATTGTCCCAACAGGATATTCCGGTGCAATATGAAACGCATAAATCATATCCGGAACTAGTTCCGGATGTTCCTCTTTTAACCATTCTCGCATCGGTAGTGCGCCACCAGGACCTTCTTCAGCAGGCTGAAATAGAAATACCATGGAATCATGAATAGGTGATTCGATAATTCTTTGTAAAATACCTATAGCTACGGTCATGTGAATATCATGTCCACATGCATGCATAAAACCTGAGTGAATCGATTGAAATGGTAGTGATGTTTGTTCGTTTATCGGCAAACCATCTATATCTGTTCGCCAACCAATTGTCTTTTGCGGATTTAATCCAGTTACATGCACAACGATACCCGTTTTCCACTTAACGATTTTTAAACGCTCTTGATTAAACGAAGATATAATCTCCATTAAATAAGCTTGTGTTTTAAATTCTTGAAAACCGATTTCTGGAATCTGATGTAACTCTCGTCTAATTTGTTGAAGAGTTTTCATACCGACTCCTACAGTTGACGAAGTTCTTGCATAATTTCTGTTTTCGATTTTGTTTGATCATCTATTTCTTTAATAACTTTTGCTGGAGTCCCTGCAACTACGGTATAAGGAGGAACATCTTTTGTCACAATAGCTCCTGCAGCAACGACTGCTCCCTTACCAATCTTCACACCTTCTAACACGACTGCATTTGCGCCAACTAAAACGTCATCCTCAACAATTACAGGCATAGCAGATGGTGGCTCAATAACGCCTGCTAATACAGCTCCTGCGCCAATGTGACAGTTCTTCCCTACAGTCGCACGTCCTCCAAGAATGGCACCCATATCGATCATCGTACCGTCACCAATAACCGCGCCTATATTAATAACTGCACCCATCATGATGATACAATTATTTCCGATTTCAACTTGGTCACGGATAAATGCACCTGGCTCGATTCGTGAATTGATTCCTTTTAAATCCACTAAAGGTATTGCTGAATTACGACGATCATTTTCTACTACCACATCTGTGATTTGATTTTTATGATTTTCTAAAGCTTTTTCGATTTCAGTCCATTCACCAAATAAAACAAGTGAATTGCCTTCACCAAAAATCTTAGT
>JAHIWI010000343.1 GCA_018816185.1 Bacillota bacterium | reverse complement strand
ATCACATTCCATTTTCATTTCAATTGCCACATTCAATCGATTCAGCATGTAATCCATCCTACCGTTTTAAGTCAAAACTGACATTTAAACAAGGGATAGAAAGTGTTGATCATGATGAGATATACATTTTAGAAGCTTAACGAAGACTACTCAATAGGAGGAAATTGATATGGATGTTTCAATATTATTAGAATATGGTTGTGTTTTACTTTTATTAATTGGATTAGAAGGTTTATTAGCCGCAGATAATGCACTCGTTTTAGCGATTATGGTGAAGCATCTACCAGACGAAGAAAGAAGAAAAGCATTATTTTACGGACTTGCAGGAGCGTTTGTTTTCCGTTTCGGATCATTATTCATCATTTCTTTCCTTGTGGACGTATGGCAAGTACAAGCAATTGGAGCACTTTACTTATTGTTCATAGCGATTAATCATATCGCAAGGAAGCTGTATTTTAAAAACAAAGGGGAACAAAAAGAAGGTGAAGAAAAGAAAAAAGCAGGTTTCTGGGGAACGGTTTTCAAAGTTGAATTAGCTGATATTGCTTTTGCAGTGGACTCTATTTTAGCAGCTGTAGCATTAGCCATGACGTTACCAAACACAAACCTTCCTCCGATCGGTGGAATGGACGGTGGTAAATTCCTAGTTATTTTTGCAGGTGGATTAATTGGTTTAATAATCATGCGTTTTGCTGCAAACTTCTTCGTGAAATTATTGCACTCGAAACCTGGTTTAGAAATTGCTGCCTTCGCCATCGTTGGATGGGTTGGGGTAAAGCTAGCTGTTTTAACTCTCGGACATAAAGACGTTGGCGTCATCTCATATGATTTTGCACACTCAACAGAATGGAAGCTCATTTTCTATACCGTTTTAATAGGGATTGCTTTAGCTGGTTGGTTCCTGACGAAAGAGAAGAATTC
The DNA here is from genome assembly GCA_018816185.1 of Bacillota bacterium. Taxonomy (GTDB): domain Bacteria; phylum Bacillota; class Bacilli; order Bacillales_A; family Planococcaceae; genus Paenisporosarcina. The sequence goes on along the minus strand of JAHIWI010000343.1, from coordinate 14,993 downwards.
AGCATTGCCTGAAGAGAATCTTCCGTTATAAACAAGGTGCTCAACTTGGTGTAGGGTTCTCTTCTGAGGTGCAAAAACAAAAACAACAAACAAAGGACTTTCAATTCGCAATCGAATTGGTAGTCCTTTATTTGTTGTTGTATCGCATATTTATATTCTAAAATCGTCATTTATCGCTGTATAAATAGCAGCGTATTTATTTCAAAAAATGTTGTATGTCAACTTAGATATTTAAAGTTTTAAATTATTCTTTTAAAACAATTCCGAATCTCAACTAATTAAACGGATAATTGGATATTTATGTTAAAGTATAATTGAGTGTGTGCAGGGTTTACATAAACTAAAACTGCAGGTTAGCCACCCAAGTAGCTAAAAATAATAGCTACACCACAGATCATGAAAGAATATTACGTTCTTTCATGGGAGTGTAACATGTAGGGATTTTTTGAAGTATTTATAACATGTTGGAAATGAAATTATTGAGCAGACAAGAGTACAGAATAATTACTAGATATATTATATTTATCCGAAGAAAAGTAACTTAATAGAAGTTTCTTTTCTTTTTTATTTTTTAACAAGCACTCCTACTCATTATAAAAACTATATTTGAGTTTGAGAAACTGAGATCAAAATTTTGTAATTAATTATGCAGATGAGTGGAAAATCAATGTCTGTGGTATTTTATACAAATTTTCGAAAAAATTGAACCGTGAGCTTATTATGTTTCGTCTTTAAGATAGCAATACACAGCCATCTCTTTAGCAACGATGGGAGAAAAGAGGTGAACTCAATGATTATAGATTATGAAAATGAAGATATACATGAATTAGCTAGAGAAGAATGGCTGAAAGAAATCGCTTATACATATGGAGATCAGATTACGAAACTGGCATACAGTTATTTAAAAGATTGGAACCAGGCTCAAGACGTAGCACAAGATGTCCTGCTGACCTGTTTTAAAAACTATGAGAATCGCTCGAAGATCTCTTCTTACAAAGCATGGATTTACCGGGTCACTGTAAATCGTTCTAAGGATATATTAAAGAGTTCATTTCTAAAAAAGGTTGTCTTAAATAATAGCCTGGTAAAACTTATTCACGCTGTAGAACATAGCCCAGAAGCAGCGGCATTGCGGAATGAAGAGAATAACCAGTTGATTGAAGCGGTTTTTGCACTTCCGATAAAGTACAGGGAAGTTGTTTTACTTTACTACTACGAAGAACTGGATACGAAGGAGATCAGTGAGATTATCCGAATTAACGAAAATACTGTGCGAACCCGTTTAAGAAGAGCAAGAGATCGACTTGGAGATTTGCTGAAAGGAGGGAGCTTGAATGAGTAGAGAACTAGAGAAATTACGAGAAATGATGGATGAATCGGTATACAAGAAAAAAAGATTTACAGACAAAGAAATGAAAGAGCTTTTTCAAAATGTACGTTCCAAGCAAAAAAGGATTGTATGGATTCCGCAGACGCTGACTGTGATTTTTACAACTTCCTTTTTCTTAGTTGGGGCAATGTATTTACATCATTATCTAGTCGATGATGAGGCTATTGGATGGCAACAGAATGCCGATGAGGGATGGGAAGATATGGATAGTAGGTTGCAGGAAGGAAAATTAACCACGGCAGAATGGAAAAATATTCATTCATCAGCTCTAAGGGTTCCAGATTTAATAGGACTGCCGTATTTAGAAGATGAAGAGTTTCTTTCTGTTTTACGTGGACCGGTCAGATTCCTCAAAAGCAACGGTGAAGATACTCTCATCCGTCATCGTTACACATCTGGTACTGATTCCTCAGATCATCTTTTCATTGAACAGTGGCACACCAGTTTCGGCTCTCCACCATGGTTAGAGGAGCAGATGAAACAACCTGAAATTAAAGAAATCGTGCAAGTTAGTGATACGACGATTTATCTCCAAAATGAAGGAGACAAAAATATCGGTTTTTTCAGCAAAGGGAAACTCACTTTCTTCGTTTCTGGGAATACGGATATCATTAGCTTGGAGGAGATAAAGCGGATTCTTGAGAAAATTACAGAGGGAAAAGACTTCAACAGAATGATAGAGTACGAAGGGAGACCATAATGAACATTCCAATTACATTGAATAGATTGACAAAAACTTTCCAAGCAGGTGGGACTGAAAATCAGGTGCTGAAAGATATTACGCTTAAGCTCATCTCTAGTGAGTCAACTGCGATTGTAGGAACATCAGGATCCGGCAAATCGACCCTGCTCAGCATCATCGGTACGCTAGACAGACCAACAAACGGGTCGTTTTTTTTAGGAGAAAGGGATGTTTTGAAAATGAAAGCGGGAGAATTATCGGAGGTGCGATTTAATGACATTGGCTTCATCTTTCAGCAATTTCATCTGGTCACTTCGCTGACGGTTCTTGAAAATGTGTTAAGCCCTCTCTTGATGCGGAAAGTGGAATTCAATAAGAAAGAACGGGCAATTTCTCTCTTGGAACGGGTTGGCTTAAAAGATCATTTTCATAAACTACCCTCCCAGCTGTCCGGTGGGCAACAACAACGCGTCGCCATCGCCAGAGCGCTGATCAACCATCCAGCATGGATTTTGGCAGATGAGCCAACTGGGAATCTTGATACAGGGACAGGTGACACGATACTCTCGCTCTTGTTGGAGCTTAAAGAAGAGACGGGTTGTGGACTAATCATCGTCACGCATGATCTGGAACTCGCTAAGAAAATGGACCGCCAAATAGAGATTCAGGATGGTGAAATCCTATCGGAAGAGAGGAGAACGACTGTATGATCTCCTTTATGCTAAAACAATGGATTCGTCACAAGGAGCGATTCTTGCTGTCTCTTATCGGTGTCGCGCTAATAAGCGGTGTGCTGATTTATCTATTTAATTTGACGGAAACAACGAAAGGGACTGTCAATAATAATCTGCAAAAAAAATGGGAGAGTGCCTACGATTTAGTTGTTACACCACCTGGATCAATCTTCAATGAAGAACAACTGGTAGAACCAAATTATTTAAATGGAATAAACGGTGGTATAACATACGATCAATATATAGATATTAAAAAGCTAGATGATATTGGAATAGCTGCGCCTGTTTCAATATTAGGTTATATGCCACTCAGTTTAAATATGAATGAGAAATTTAAATCGGAAATTAAAGATAAAGGCATTTATAAATATACACTTACAGAAACTTATAATGATGGCTTTTCTGAAAAGACATTACAGCATTTTGACTCGTTTGCAACAGGAGAGACTATTTATTCTGAAGGTGGTATTGGTTTTGGCTCGGGTTATAACGGGACGGTCTCATTAAGACAGTCTCAATTAATCGTTGGAATTGATCCTGAAGAAGAAGCTAAACTAGTGGGACTAGATCAGGCAACAACCTTATCAAATACAAGTCGTTATTTACAGCCTGAAGATAAGACTTTAGTGTCTGACAGAAGTGGGATATTACTGCATGGAGATGTTCCTCATTCAGAGAAAAGTATATTTGAGATTCCTATCTTGTTAAGCGAACAAAGCTTTTCAAACAGCAAATTCGAAATCACATTAGGAAAACTAGAACTTCCTTTTGAAACCGAGGAAGAACAGGAGAAAACTGTTAGTCAGGTTATAGATGGAGATGGATATTCGTATTTACAGAAAGTTGAAGTTACAGAACTTGATTCGTTCGAATTATCTGGCACACAGTTTGAGGATATGGTATTCAGTAAACTCCAACATCCAGATGCCGATCCGTCTGTCTCAGTTAATGGTACTGGCCTAACGTTCATATCTAGTTCACTGGACTATGAGGAAGTGAAAAGTCCATTTCCAAGTAGGTGGTCTAAAAGTTTTGCAGTTTCTAATCGTCCTATTAACTTGGAAAATAAATTATTCGAAGGTAGCCTGCCTGAATCTGGTTTCCGTAATGCAAAATTGAGGGCACATGAAACAAATGACATGGGTGTTCCTTTACTGCCTCTTGTGAAATTAAACATCATTGGGACCTACTCGCCGGATAAACTGGTATTTAGCAATGATTCTTTAACAGAACTTCCCCTTGAAACGTACCGACCAGCTAAAGCAGATATCGTGCTTGGACCTAAAAACGAACCTTTGAATCCAATTCAACATTTTGAAGGCGCACCTGGACCAACTGGACTACTAACAAGTCCACCTAATATCCTTACAACAATTGAAGCGGCCGAAGAGATTACCGGTGGAGGTAGTATTTCTGCCATCAGAATTAAAGTGAACGGGATTGAAGACATGGGCGAATTAGCTCAGGAGAAGTTAGAGGAAACGAAAAGGGAAATCGAAGAAATGACGGGCTTGGACGTGTTCATCACCCGAGGCTCTTCACCACAATCAACGATTATTGAAGTGAAAGAAGAAGGGGCATCCCTGGGGTGGATTGAGCAACCGTGGATTCACGTCGGTGCGGCTATCACGATTTTTAGGGAAGTCTCTTTAGGTTACTCAAGTGTGTTGATAGCAGTCCTTTTGATTGGGGCGATGTACATCTTGGCGACTACCTACGTTTCATATCTGACAAGAAAGCGTGAATATAGCATCCTTCTTGCGCTAGGTTGGAAAACCGGCATGCTGCGGAGAATGATTTTCATGGAATCTGTCTTTTTCGTCTTAATCATTATTATCACCGCGGTCATCGTCGAGTTGATCTTGGTAACAAACGGTCAGACTTTCAACTTGATGAAAATTGGCCTAATCAGTGCCACAGCTGTTGTTATCTATTGTTTGGGAATATTAGTGCCGCTGATTCAAGTTGGAAAAATCCAACCTTATCTAGGAATTAAGAATGGTGAAATCAACCGCCGTTCTAAACGAATCATAAGCAATAACTTCTTGGGTGGATTTGTCATGAATCAAATCATTCAACGACCCGGCAGAAATCTATTGTCTATTATAGCGATTGCTATTCCCTCTACACTTTTGTCATTTTATTTGTTCGTCACAATCCGTTTGGATGGCATTCTTTTCACTTCTTATCTGGGTGAGTTTGTCGCAGTAGAAATCAATCAATCGCATTACTTCATCATTACCGCAGCTCTCTTGGTCGGTGCGCTGACGACTGCGGAAATGTTGTGGCAGAATGTAATGGAACGGCAAGATGAACTGGCTTTGTTCAAGTCCGTTGGCTGGAGGAATGGCACTGTCGCCAGAACGATTTTCCTGGAAGGAGCCATCGTCGGATTTCTAGCCGGTCTCCTTGGAGTAATCTTATCCATGTCCTATATTGGCTTTATGTATTATATTTTCCCTTGGGACTCGTTGGCGGTATTGTTGTTGACGATTATAATACCGGTTCTCATTGGTGTCATTGGTGCTCTAATACCAGCAATCAAAGCATTGAAAACCTTACCCTACCAACTGTTGAAAGAGAGTTCATAAATTATCTTATTTGGAACAAGAACTTTAGTTTCCTATCATGACCTATCTGCAGGATTAGAGGCAAACAGCTGCTATAATTGGCTTAAACTTTAATGAAAAACAAATCTATACTACTAACTCTAATGCATCGTTAAAGAGGACGTGTAATTCGTTCTCTTTTTAATTTTGATAAAAATAAGAAGTGTTTTAGACAAAGAGCAGGGAAACTACCTCAAGTGTTTTTTGAAAAGTGCCAGGTTTGTAGTCAAAACAATGAACTTAAAATTTATGGTGCGCATGATAAGAATCGCAGATGTGTTGTGTGGAAGGGAATGATCGAGTTTAGGTGAAGCAGAAGAGTGAAGTTCGATTAATGAATGCTATAAGTATAGAATGAGGGAGGTTACAATAATATGGAAGATCCATATGAAATATTTGTAGGAAAACCTTTATGGGAAGTTATTAATAAAGGAATTAATGACCTTGCAGAAAATAAGGACATTGAGGAAACAACTAATAGAGAATATATTGTGGGCTATCTCTGTAAGTTAATAACGGAGTCAGAAAATGAGTAATTAGAACTGAACAAACATCGGGTTCAATGATTGGAATATGTTTTTTATTGGAATTTATGATGAGTTGAAGACGTCAAATAAAACAGTTCTTAATGTTACTAAATATGACGATAAATAATGATAAGGAGGGATAATCCATAATGGAATTCAAATTTGGGAGCGGAGTTATTATGCTACCCCCTTTACACATATCGATTCTCACAATAATTATTATTTTCTTTTTAGTCCGGTGGAGTAAGCAATTGGAAACACGACGCTTTACGGTCTTTATTTACTTTATCATAAGCACTTATATTACTCCTATTTATTCAAGTAGTTCAGAAGAAGGTGACTTTCAGCTATGGTTTCCTTTAGGATTTGTGTTGATTTTCTTTTACTTGTATCGCAGTGAAAGGTACCATTCATCTAAAATGAAAGCGAGTCTTTTAGGACTTTCCATAGCAATATATCAACTAATTCGTCATTATATCAGCTAAAGATTGATAAATAACTTATTACATTAGGAAGGGGGAGATAGTTTGAAGCGATATTTTATCAATGATGGGAAGATAAATGTTCGTATTACTGAATGGGGAAGTCATAATGCGCCTATCATTTTCTGTCTGCATGGACTAGGTAGTACAAGCCTTAGTTTTATTGAAATAGCTGAACAGTTAAAAGGTGAGTTTAGAATTATCTCCATCGATGCTCCTGGACACGGCAAAACGGATCCAATTCTGACAGCTGAAGAATATGAATTGCCGTCACTTGCAAGATGGCTGAATAACATCATCGAAATGCTTCAAATCGAACAATTCTTTTTCTTGTCTCATTCTTGGGGAAGTTTTGTTTCGTTGTTTTATTTAGCTGAGTTCCCTGAGAAGGTAGTAGGGACCATTCTTATTGATGGTGGCTATCAATCGAAAAGATTAAAAGGACAATCGATGGAAGAAGAAGTTGCTTATTATGAAAAAGATTTTGAAGACTATGTCGAAACATGGGAGAGCTTTTTAGCAGATGCTGTATATGGAGAGGTTTCAAGAAGGTCTTCTTTATTAGATATTGCAGCTAAAGATCTTGTTTTGGAAAAAGACGCTAAGTATTTTTGGCACGCAAGAGGAATAACAGGCGGTAATATAATTAAAGGCATGCACAAACATGAAACTGCAGACATCTTTGAAAAATTACCTTCTGATATCTTATTGCTGAGGGCGACGTTGCCTAAAGAGCAAGAAGATTATCGAGCAATGACTTCAAGAATATTTGAACAAAAGACTGGTGGGAAGATGAAGGAAATTCCCAATACCACTCATATGTTACATTGGGATAAACCAGATGTGGTAGTCGAAGAAATAAGAAAAAATTGGTCGAATTCTTAATCTGAAAGTAGAAAGTGAATAACTAGACTTTACCAAAGCTACAGCACTGGACTAGCTGACCTGGTGAGTAGAATCGAAAGGAAATGCGCACTTTTGATTCTATTCAACAGGTCTATTTTGTTGTTCATACAGAGCCCAATATTTAGTCTCCCATGCCGAACATTCAGGAAGCATCTATTTAGCAGACTCATATACTTCATTTTGTGTTTCTCATACCGCTTGTACTAGTAATAAAATCTAGCAGTCGATGGACTGCTGGATTTTTTTGTTCAAAACGAAGAGTTAAAGTAATCTACCTAGGAACTCCTTTAAACTTCATTTTGGTATATCCCCTATCATTTTAAATTCTCGTTAGAATCCTTTCTGTTATTTTTTATGAAAATACCTTCAATTAATAATTTAGATACTCGTTGCATAGATTAATTAAATGCTTGTACCAAAGGGGGGAAGTTGTAAATCTATGAAATGTCTTTTGCTGGAATGATAAAAACAAGGAGGTTGTGTTCAAGATATGAAAAAAAACCTAGTAGCATTATTAAGCTTTTTACTTGTATTCTCATTGGTATTAGCAGGTTGTTCGGAAGAAAAAGCAGAGGAAACAAAGTCTCAATTAGATGTAATTATGAAGCGCGGTAAATTAATTGGTGGGGTTAACGCTGATATTCCTGGGTTCGGTTATTTAGACTCAGATGGAAGTTATAAAGGAATGGATATTGACATTACGAAAGCGATTGCGGCCGCAGTATTTGGTGATGCCAATGCGGTAGAATATCGACCATTATCTTCTGAAGAGCGGTTTGTAGCAGTTCAAACAGGTGAAGTTGATGTACTTGCAAGAAATACGACATATACAACGTCTCGAGATGCTTCAGTTGGTTTAGCATTTGCGCCTGTAACATTTTATGATGGACAAGGGATGATGGTTCATAAAGATAGTGGGATTAAAAGCTTAAAAGACCTAGAAGGAGCACGAATCTCAGTTGAATCAGGTACGACTACTGAGCTTAATCTTGCAGACCAAATGCGTAAACTAGGAGTTTCATATGAGCCAGTTGTATTTGATAGTCAAGATGCCGCTGTTGCTGCATATGAAGAAGGTAGTGTAGATGCATATACAACAGACCGTTCTGGTCTTGTATCTCGTCGATCGACTTTGTCTAACCCGGATGATCACATTATTTTAAATGATGTACTTTCAAAAGAACCACTTGCTCCTTCTGTAAAAGATGGAGATACAAAGTGGGCAGATATTGTGACATGGACGGTTTATGCATTAATTCAAGCTGAAGAGTATGGCATTACCCAAGGAAATGTTGACACATTTATGGATAGTGATGTTCCTGAAATCAGACGTTTCTTAGGTGTTGAAGGTGATTTAGGAGAACAGTTGGGCTTGAAAAATGACTTTGTTGTTCAAATCATCAAAGCTGTAGGGAACTATGGTGAAGTCTATGATCGTCACCTAGGACCAGACACGGTATTTGACTTAGATCGAGGTCCTAATAATCTATGGACTGATGGCGGTTTAATGTATTCACCTCCTTTCCGTTAAATTGGATTAGAAAAGGCTCAAAAATAAATATGGGTCTGCACACCTTTTCAACTGAGGCGCAGACCTATTCCTATTTAAAGGGAATACAAAATCTACTGTGAGGTGACCAACACATGTCTAAACCTTCAACTTCAACTCCATTTTGGCGAGATAAACGGATTATTCCCATACTCCTTCAAGTAGTCTTCGCAGTAATAGTGGTCATTGCAGGAGTTTTCTTAATCACGAATGCCCTCACGAGCTTAAGACAGATTGGTATTAGTTTTGGTTACGATTTTTTAGGTAAAATGGCGTCCTTTGATATTGGCGATAAATTAATTGAATTTTCTTCAACAGATTCATATGGGAAAGCTTTTATTGTTGGTATTTTAAATACAATAAAAGTCGCTTTCATCGGCATTATTTTGGCAACCATACTTGGTTTCATCGTAGGGATTTCTCGATTATCAACTAATTGGCTGGCCAGAATGGTAGCGACTGTTTACGTGGAAATCTTCCGCAATACACCATTGTTAGTTCAAATCTTCATTTGGTTTTATGCCGTTTTCTTAGGATTTCCCATTATTGAGAAGAGTCTTTCTATATTTGAGGTATTCTTTTTTAGTAATAGAGGATCAGTTATTCCATGGTTTGACATAACTTCAGCGACTTTGGTTTGGGGAATTCTTTTATTAATCGGAGTAGTACTTTCCTATTTTGCATGGAAATTAAGACTGAAACAACAAGTAGAGACAGGACAGAAGAGATATCCTGGATATTTTGCATTTGGTACCATACTACTGGCGTTAGGAATTGCGTGGTTACTAACGTTAGAAGCCCCATTTTCAATTAGTACTCCGGAAATTTCTAAAAGAGGTTATATCGGTGGATATACACTTAGCCCTGGTTTTGGCGCATTGTTAGTAGCGTTAGTCATGTATACGGCTTCTTTCATTGCTGAAATCGTTCGAGGAGGTATTTTAGCTGTATCAAAAGGACAAGTTGAAGCGGCTAAAGCACTCGGCTTAAAGAGTCCCACAATTTTAAGACTTGTTGTATTACCTCAAGCGATTCGAATCATTATTCCACCTCTAACCAATCAATATTTAAACCTAATCAAAAACTCAAGCTTAGCAGCTGCTGTCGCCTATCAAGAACTGGTAGGTGTTGGAATCACTGTGTTGAGCCAAACAGGTCGTAGTATTGAAGTCATTTCAATTGTCATTCTCGTCTACTTATCAATGAGCTTATTTACGTCGCTCTTGATGAATATCTACAACAAATATTCGCAATTGGTAGAGAGGTGAGTTAAATGGAACATAATGTATTGAATTCGAATAAACATGAACCTACTAAAGTAGCACCACCTAGACCAACGACGAGTGTTCTAGGTTGGCTGAAAGCGAACTTATTTAGCAGTTGGATGAATACCATTCTGACGATTGTTTTTGGAACAATTGTCTTTGTGTTAGTAAAAAATTCGATTGATTGGATATTTTTCAAATCCGATTGGTATGTTATTGTTGCTAATTTTAAACTACTTATAGTTGGTCAGTATCCGAACGAAGAATTATGGCGCGTTTGGATTTGTTTAATACTCATCTCAGTTTTAATGGGTCTCTCCTCAGGAATTTGGAAAGGGACAATGGGCCACTTAACTAGTTTTATGATGGGCATATATATCATTATCATTTGTTTGCCGTTCATCATTTTTGAAACACGAGTGTGGTTACTCATAAATATCGCGGTTATCGTAGCTGCTTTTTTAATAGGTACAAAACAATCCAAGTTTAAAATAGCCACTCTCATTGGTTGGGGCTTAATGTTACCTATAGTAATTGTCCTCTTAAGTGGGTTCGGCGTATTTAATCACGTGGGAACTAATCTGTGGGGAGGATTTTTATTAACATTACTAATAGCTGTAGTGGCAATAATATTTTCATTCCCTTTAGGCGTGTTATTAGCTATAGGTAGAAGAAGTAAACTTCCTATCATTCGCTACATTAGTATCGGCTATATTGAATTAATTCGAGGAGTACCTTTAATCACCATACTGTTCGTAGCCCAACTCATGTTGCCTCTATTTTTAGGCGATAGCATCGAAATTGATAATGTCGTTAGAGCAATGGTCGGTTTTACTCTATTTACCGCTGCGTATTTGGCAGAGAATATAAGAGGGGGATTACAGTCTATTCCTCGAGGACAGTTTGAAGCAGCAGAGGCACTCGGGTTGAATGCAACCTTCAAGATGACGTTTATCATTTTACCCCAAGCCTTACGAGCAGTTATTCCGGCAATGGTCGGTTTGTTTATTGGGATATTTAAAGATACTTCACTAGTGGCCATTGTTGGATTAACAGATCTATTGGGAATCGGTAAAAACATTATCTCCAATCCGGCATTTCTAGGAACTCAAATGGAAGTGTTTTTATTTGTCGCTCTCGTCTTCCTTATCTTCTGTAATATGATGTCCTATGCGAGTCGAAGACTAGAAAATTCCCTAGGCGTAGGTAAACGATAAAAGCAATTGTTTTAAATTACACACTTACTTTAATCCTAAGGAGGACCACAAATGTTAGAAAACTTTAATGCAGAGATACCTCTAGAAGAAAGAGAAGATATCGTTATTTGTAACAATATCAATAAATGGTTTGGTAATTTACATGTATTAAAGGATGTATCTTTAAGTGTAAAACAAGGAGAAGTCGTTGTTATTTTAGGTCCATCTGGCTCTGGAAAATCAACGTTTATTCGAACTGTAAATGGATTGGAAGAATTTCAAAAAGGGGACATTACCGTGGACGGGATTCCTTTGTCGAATGATGTCTCCGATATTGAAGCGATTCGTAAAGAAACAGGAATGGTTTTTCAGTCGTTCAACCTATTCCCTCATATGACGATTTTAAAGAATATTACCTTAGCTCCGATTTGGGTTCGTAAATGGCCAAAAGCGAAAGCAGAAAAAAATGCCTTAGAACTTTTAGAACGTGTTGGAATACCAGAACAAGCTCATAAATATCCTGGGCAACTTTCTGGAGGACAACAACAAAGGGTGGCAATTGCGCGAGCGTTGGCGATGCAACCAAAAATCATGTTATTTGATGAACCTACTTCAGCTTTAGACCCTGAGATGATAAAAGAAGTCTTAGATGTTATTAAAACGTTGGCAGGATCCGGAATCACCATGCTGGTTGTGACACACGAAATGAACTTTGCACGTGAAGTAGCTGATCGCATCGTCCTATTCGACTTTGGTGAAATCATCGAAATGGGTACACCAAGTGAATTGTTTGATAATCCGAAGCATGAACGAACGAAGCTTTTCTTATCTCAAATTTTATAACGTATGAACTATTTATATTTTTCAAGACAAGTCATCGCATCAGTTACTTGGTATTCGGAAAGCCAGATTCTCCTGGTTTTACAGGAGAAAGCTGGCTTTTGTTATGTTAAAACGAAGATTGTCACAGTGATGATGGAATCTATAGACCACTATATAAGTTAAAATCAAGATTTCAGTCTCTATCAGAAGGTATTAATAATATCTTGCCGGTACTTTTACGACTTTCTAAATAACGATGGGCTTCTTGTCCATCCTTCAAGGCGAAAGTTGTCGGCTCTGCTACACGTACTTGCCCTTCTTTCATCCAGCGGAACAGTTCACTAGATCGATTCACACGTTGTTCGTGTGACGTCAAAACATTCCAAAGGTCCCCACCAGTCAACGTTTTAGACGTATCCATCAACATACGTGGATCGATCAAAACCGGATCTCCACCTGCCATACCGTAAAACACAACCGTGCCACCGATTCGAGTCACTTCAAAACTATTCATCAACGTCGAACCGACGGATTCATAAACTACGTCAACACCACTCGCGTTAGTCGCATCTAAGACAGCCGTCGTCCAATCCTCAGAATATAAAAATACATGATCAGCACCAGCTTCTTTTGCAACGAGTGCTTTTTCCTTTGAAGAGGTTAAGCCAATCACTTGTCCTCCAAGCAGCTTTGCTATCTGTATAAGTATTTGCCCAACCCCGCCAGCAGCTGCATGAACTAACACGACATCATCTCTTTGAATAGCATAGCTATCCTTCGTTAAATAGTGTGCTGTTAATCCTTGAAGTAAGACAGACGATGCCTCTTTAAACGATATCGTTTCTGGTAATGGTATGGCTTTATCGACTGGTACAGCGACCAGTTCAGCATTCGCAAACGGAACGTCTGCAAAAGCAATACGGTCACCTACTTGAATTCCAATAACGTCTGAACCGAGCTGTTCAATAATTCCTGCCCCTTCATAACCTAAAACATATGGAGGTTGTCCTTCCAAATGGTAGTTCCCTTTTCTTCTATAGACATCTGCAAAGTTCAAACCAATTGCTTTCATTCGAACCAATACCTCGTTTGGTCCAAGAACAGGGTCTGTTATTTCACGGTATTCCAAAACTTCAGGTCCACCAAATGTGTTATATATAAGTGCTTTCATTATAAAACCTCCAATTAAAGTTATCCAAAAGATCAATGCTTCTACATGATACCAAAAGGACACTCAAAACATGCATGTCGAAATATGAAACAGCTTACAATTTGAAACGTATTTGTAGAATAGAAATTTTTTGATGAGAGAGGTACATGATGAAAAGAATATGCAATCAATGTCAAAGCAAAAAGGTGACAGAATGTAAGGTTAGCGTGGAAGGGGTAATGTATGGAATAAAGATTAGTAAAAAAAAGTGGATTGTTTAATAAAGTCTCTGCAAAACCTAAAGCAGCAGTTTGTCCAAGTTGTGGGTTCGTTGCATTATATGTTAACGAATATGAGTCATTTAGAGAGTGAAATAATTCAATTAAAATAGAACTGAACCGTTAGGAGTAATACCAAATGGTTTCAGCTCTTTTATTTAGGCTATGTTAAAGTTAATGGTTGATTTTACATAGAAAAATGAGCTTGGATACTTCTCCAAGTTCATTTTGTTCCTGTCTATTTTTTTACTAAAGCAACTCTTTAGTTGAACAAGGATTTCTATATATTTTTCGGTTACCCTTACAAATTGTACATTCTGATAATCTCTCCTAAATTATAGCCTATCCAAGACCCAATAAATGGGATAGCATAGCTAGGAAAGTCCAATCCGAAAGAGTTGACATCCTTAACAAACCATAAAACTGCAATACCAACACCTATAACGCTGATGATGACAGCCTCAGCTATTCTATTTTGCCTCCACCGTTTCTCTCCCAAACGATTTCTATCAAATTCCTGCACAAGTCTACTTGTCTTTGTGCCAATAGGTCTTCCCGTCTTTAGGGTGTACAACGTGATAGCTAATATTATCCATATAAGCAAAAAAAATATTCCAATGATGAGGGAGTGCATTCCGTTATCAGCAAAAAAACAAGCAGCACGAATAACAGCAGCATTACGAGATTGTTTTGGATTACTTGTTCCTTTTTTAAATGCTTAACTTCTTGTATATCCCATTGTGTTTCATCCATTTTATCCTCCCTTTCAATTTCACAACTTCTATAACTAACCTGCTGCGTTAGTTTAAGTGAACACTTTCACAATCTTTTATTAATTTTATTATAAATTTCCATTGTGAAATTAAAATGAGAAATCCATTTTCCATATTCATTTTCGAATAATCAACCTTCTCCTTTGACAGAGCCTTTATTTAAATAAGGTACTTCTCTTCAATGATTCTCCTATGATGCAATTCATGTCCAGCAATTATGTAAGCAAGAGCGGCAACAGAGATTTCTCCGTTATTTGCAATCCCTTTTTTGTTCCAGCTAGCATCAGGTAGGTTTTTAATCAAGCTGATGGTCGAGAGTCGAACAACAGAAAATTCCTCTAGTAAATTTTTTAGAGAGCGGGAATGAAATGCGGCTTCTATTACATAAGAATTGTCATCATAGCCGGCTAACGCAGTTTGATCACCTCTTGCAAAACGAAGTAGACGATAAGCCATGATTCGTTCAGTATCCGCTATATGACCAATCACTTCTTTCAAAGTCCATTTTCCTTCGGCATACCGATAGTTTGCCTGGTCTTCATTGACATTAGAAATCATAGCTGTCATTTCCTCAAGTTGTTTAAGAAGAATCTCTTGCAAAGAACCTTCTTCGATCAAGTTAATATAATT
>JAHIWI010000342.1 GCA_018816185.1 Bacillota bacterium | reverse complement strand
TAGCTATTGTCAAGGTTTGTAATTTCGACACCTCTTGAAGCAGCGTGGATGAATTGATTGTTGCCTATGTATACACCCATATGTGAGATTCCCGTTATATACGTATCTTTAAAGAATACTAGATCCCCAATTTGAGGTACACTCACTTTCGTAGTGTCTTTGTAATAATCTGCACTACTTTTTCGAATGATATTTAATCCCGCTTCATTATGTACATAATAAATGAAACCACTACAATCAAAACCAGTGGGTAGTTTGCCACCCATAACATAAGGAGTTCCAAGGTAATTAGGCGCTATGGATGCAAGTGCTGCATAGACAACTTGTCCATTTGCAGAAACTGGAGGAGCTATCGGTTCAGTAATCGCTACTGGAGCCTGGGATCTTTTTAAGTAGATTGCTGACTTTTTCAATTGAGCCATGGACGAAATATGTGTTTTTTTCCAACCTGCCGCTTCTACTGTTGGCGTAACGATAAACCCAATGAATGACACAATAAGACATATAATAGCGAATTTTTTCAACACGTTCTGGCTCCCCCATTCCATAAAGTCCGTTCGATGATTAGTAATCTCATCATAGAGTACGAAGAATATTCAGTCAATAGTAATTTTCGCTATTTTCCATTGAAGAATTCGGACAGATATCGCCAAGATTGCCAAAAGTATTCCCCGGGAAATAAATCCACTTAATCTGTCGAAAATACTTAATTGAATTTAGTGGAAGTCACACCACAAGTCTAATTTCACCTCAGCAAGTTCCATAGATGGAACTTCTTGTACATTATCGGTGTTTCAAGTTGTGAATTTTCTCGCTTTTGTCACAATACCTTGCATTTTACCTATGGTAGTACTGTATAATAGGCGACTGATACACCTTCTACAACAAAGGAGTTTTTATAAAATGAAATCACAAAATTCTCTGACGATAGGTGAAAACATTGTCGTCGGTTTAATGCTATTTGCTTTATTCTTGGGAGCAGGAAATATCATCTTCCCTCCATTATTAGGACAACTTTCTGGAGATCAATTAGTCATCTCCATCATTGGCTTCCTAATAACTGGTGTCGGACTGCCTTTGATTGCCGTGATTGCCATTGCGAAATCTGGCGGAGACCTTCAATCAATTGCAAGTCGAGTACATCCGCTATTTGGAATCATCTTTACGGTCGTTATTTACCTGGTTATTGGTCCGTTGTTCGCGATTCCAAGAACGGCCACTGTTTCTTATGAAATTGGCGTATTGCCGTTTTTATCAGATTCAATCTCATCTGAAAAATGGCCACTGTTACTATTCAGCATCCTGTTTTTCGCAGTCACCGTTTTATTCGCCTTGAATCCAACGAAATTAGTTGATCGAATAGGCAAAATTTTGACACCTATTTTAATAACTGTCATTGGTTTGTTAGCTATTAAGAGCTTTATCACTCCGATGGGTGAAATTGGTTCACCAATTGATGCATATAAGGAAGCACCCTTTTTCGAAAGCTTTTTACAAGGGTATCTAACAATGGATGTCCTTGCGGCACTCGTATTTGGAATTGTGGTCATCCATGCGCTTAAAGATAAGGGTGTTTCCGATACCAAAGTGTTGGTAAGAGCAACGATCATGGCAGGCGTCATTGCAGCTATTGGGTTGTCAATTGTTTATATATCATTAAGCTTTATTGGCGCAACAAGCGTCGATGCTATTGGCATCCAAGATAATGGTGGTTCTATATTAGCCCTATCTTCAAACATATTATTTGGAAGCTTCGGTAGCATTATTTTAGCGTTGACGATTGCATCCGCTTGTTTAACCACTTCAATTGGATTGGTTGCTGCTGCCTCTCAATTCTTTGAGAAGCTTGTTCCATCGCTTTCGTATCGTTCATTCGTTTTCATTTTCTCAGGTTTCAGTGCTTTGTTTGCAAATGTAGGATTAACTCAACTAATTAACTTCTCTGTTCCTGTATTGTTAGCGATTTATCCGTTGGCGATTGTCTTAATGTTATTGTCATTTGTGGATCGATCGTTTAATCGTGCACCAATTGTTTATGCATTGGCATTGGTTTTCACAAGTTTTATAAGTATTTTTGATGGGTTAAAAGCAGCATCCATTACCTTCCCAGCTGTCCAAAATATTTTAGGACAATTGCCGCTTTATAATGAAGGGATTGGGTGGTTAATTCCTGGAGTTACAGGCGCTTTGATCGGGTTTATCATTTATAAAACTAAAAACTCAGATTCCCATTAAACGGGGATCTGAGTTTTTCTTTTATGTATATAACGAGTAAGACATTATTAAAAAAATGATGATTTCCATTTCGATGGACGCTTTCCGCGGGCACGACTTCAGCCGCTTCCCTCGCGATTGCTCGGTCCAGGGTCTTCAGTTCGTGCTAATTCCGCTGGA
Organism: Bacillota bacterium; assembly: GCA_018816185.1. GTDB lineage: Bacteria > Bacillota > Bacilli > Bacillales_A > Planococcaceae > Paenisporosarcina. The sequence goes on along the minus strand of JAHIWI010000342.1, from coordinate 607 downwards.
GTTGCCATCTCCATTGCAATCAACAAGAATCGAGTAAGGATATTGTCTCTACATTTTATTTTAGATAGCATTTTCCATTCTTAAAAAAATCTTAAAATCCCTAAAAATTTTGATTTAGTGAACTTGCAACTGACTTCTACCATTCCCTTTGGCCACATACATGGCCATGTCTGCTTCTTTCATAATTTCTTTTAATTGTTTGCCTGGATATGCGTATGTCATACCGATACTTGCCGAAATCGACAATTGTTTTCCTTCTATTTCAATCGTTTGTGTGGTCAGTAATTCAAATAAGTCCGCAGTGACTTTTTTTGCTTCTATCATTTCTACTGAAGAGACAGGGATGAGGAAGACAAATTCGTCGCCGCCAATTCGAGCTACTACACTATCGTTTGGAGCAGTCTTTTTGAATAAAGACGCGACTTTCTTCAGTAATTCATCGCCAATATCATGTCCATAGTCGTCATTGACTTCTTTGAATCGGTCTAAATCGACATAAAGTAGACTGTACTGTTTTCCTGCTTCTTGTTCTTGTTTAAAGAATTCTTTTAAATAAAAGCTATTGAACAGTCCTGTTAAATGATCGTGTAACATTAGATCTTCCAGG
>JAHIWI010000074.1 GCA_018816185.1 Bacillota bacterium | reverse complement strand
TGGGTATTTAAGTCGAAAAACAGAAAAATTAAATAGGATTATTTAGGATTTTTTGGTATACTGTCCCTAACAATTTTAGTAAATGAGGCGCATAAATGGAGATATTTATTGGGCGTCAACCCATATTTGACCGAACGGAAAAAATTTTTGCTTACGAGCTTTTATATCGAAATAGTGATTTAAATTCATTTCCTCAAATTGATGGGGACCATGCGACTATGGAGGTTCTCATCAATTCTTTTTTAACCATTGGATTAGATGACTTATCAAGTGGTCGTCCGTGTTTTATTAACTTTACGGAAAACCTATTGCATGAACCAATTTTCGATACGCTCGACTCGAAACATATTGTCATTGAGATTTTAGAAAACGTTCAAATAACTTCTTCATTAATCAGCAGTATCCGTCAGTTGAAACATAAAGGGTTTAGAATTGCTCTTGATGATTTTGTTTTAACGAAAGAAATTCTTCAAGCGAAAGAAATTTTTTCATTCGTAGATTTTATTAAAGTAGATTTTATGGGAACTACTCCATCTGAACGAAAAGATATTGAAGTGTTTATTAAAACCAATCATCCACATATTCATTTACTAGCTGAAAAAGTGGAAACTCGTGCGGAGTTTGAAGAAGCAATAAAAGCAGGTTACCACCTTTTTCAAGGATATTTTTTCGCTAAACCTCATATCATCCAAGGAAAAGATATTCCAGCTAATTTGGCTAACTATTTCCGAATTATCGGTTTAATCAGTCAAGAACATGCGAATGTGTCCCATATTTCAGATTTAATTGAACGTGATGTGTCATTATCGTTTAAGTTGTTAAAACTCATTAATGCTTCACCTTCAAAAAATAAAGTGAGATCGATTAAACAGGCAGTTGTCGTTTTAGGATTAACAGAATTACATAAATGGATATATATTTTGGCAATGCGTGAAACCATGCGAGATGAGCTAGATTTCAGTCGAAATGCACTGATTGTTTCCTCTTTATTCCGTGCGAAATTCTGTGAATTGCTAGCAAAATATAATCGAAAAGAGAATTCATCAGAATATTTCCTAACAGGTATGTTTTCATTAATGGATTCGCTTTTACACAAACCATTTAGTCAAATCATGCAACAACTACCTTTATCCGATCAAGTTGTTGATACTTTGGTGGGGAACGATACGGAAATGTCCGATTACTTAAACCTTGCAGTAGCTTTCGATCAATTAGATTGGGCACGTATTCAACTTTTTGCGGAGAAATTAGACCTAACGGAAGAACAACGTCGTCAAGCCTATAACCAAGCTATGCGCTGGTCTAGTCAAATGGCTTAAGCTATCCTCGGTTGAGGGTAGCTTTTTCTTTCAATAAAACCAGTGAGGTGAAACGGACTTGAACTTATCTGAATTTCAAGAGACATTACATGAGTTATTTGATAAACAGTTATGGCACGATCATGAGGGTGACTTTGGGTTTTTAAACAGATCTAACACATCTATTAATAAAGTAGGCTATTGCACAAATTTAACACCTGCAACAATTGAACAAGCGATTATACATAAGGTAGATTTGATGATTACACATCATGATGCGTGGGATTTTATTTATGGATTAAAAGATGAATGTATGAAGTTGCTAACTCAACATAATATCAGTCACTTTTTCATTCACGGTCCTTTAGATTATGTGGAATTTGGTACGTGTACGTCATTGATGAAAGTATTAGAAGTGGATACGATTCTAAAATATTCAACCTTTCAAGGTGATAGCATTCCGGGAGTAGGAGAGTATATAAAACCGATTCCTTTTGAAAGGTTTGCAGAAAGAATGCAAACTACTTTAAATGAACCGGTTCGCGTATGGGAAAATAACCAGCAAGAAATTAAACGTGTCGGCATTTTAACAGGTGCAGGCAACACTACTAATCATATTAAATCAGCGTTAGATAGTGGGTGCGATACATATATCACTGGCGAAGTGAACTTGTATACGATTCAATATGCACAATTGGTTGGAATCAACCTCTTTGTCGGCAGCCACACCTTCACTGAAATCTTTGGGGTTGAAACATTAGTTAAGAAAATACACAAATCTCATCCAACCTTAGAGATGATTCAACTTTTTGAACCACATGATGAATTAAACCATGCGATGAATAGATTTTAGGGGGAAATATCTATGTTTGCTGTAAATGTAGAAGCTGCCATTTTCAAAGAAGACAAATGGCTCTTAATTAGACGAAGTGAAAAAGAAGAACATGCTGGAGGTTGTCTATCTTTGGTTGGTGGTCAAGTGGATAAAGAAAGTGCTGCTTCTTCAGATATTTTAGAAAGAACGTTAATTCGAGAAGTCGATGAAGAAATCGGGATTGAGGTTTCGAACTTGAGTTACGTAAATAGTTCTTCGTTCATCACTGATTCTGGTATCCACGTTGTCGATATCGTGTTTCTTTGCAAAGGATTTGTTGGCGAAGCATTTGCAAAAAGCAGTGATGAAGTGGATGAAGTAGTCTGGATGACTACACAAGAAATTCTAAATCATGCGGACCTACCTGTTTATTTAAAAGAAAATATCAAGCTAGCAGATCGGTTAAAAAGCGAACATCTAGCTTCTTCTAGGACCTGAAAAGGTCTTTTTATTTTGAATAAAATCTCATTCAAGTTGACTTGAAGTGAGACGGGACAAGGGTTGGTGAAAGAAAAAGTAATTATTGGCACTTGTATTTTTGAAAAAATAGGGTACACTAAAAATACGAACAAACGTTCTTAAAGGAGGCGAGAGCATGCCACTCATTCCAGCAGAGAGTTTACCCCATTTCGAAAATATGATTTACTTGCCAATGGTTTTGACGGTTTTGGAGCGGGATCGTGAAATTGTGGAAAAAGGACCTTTTAAATTGAAAAGGCCTTATGTCGCAATGATTGATCAAGCAGTAAAAGAGGCTCAACGTGAGTTAAAAGATACGAAATTGTATCTCCGTCAAAAGAACATGAAAATCATCCGAGGCAACCGCGATGATACCTTCACCGAATATGTCTTCTTTTACGGTGGTTACGAAGAACACCGTCGCTACCTAAATGTCCGGCTGCGCAATCGTGTAGAGGAACTTCTTGGCGTGTATTTGGTCAAGATGAAACAAGTCAATTGAAATTCAGTATATGTTTAAAAGTCCTTTCTATAAGCATAGGAAGGACTTTTACTATTAATGTGTGAAGTTTAACGCTTTGGCATGATACGGCTTTGTAAATATGTAACTGGAGGCTGTGAAAATGGTTTTTGAATATGTTGACGAGTTTTTTGGAAATGGTTCATAAGAAAGTGACAAAGAACAAATTGTCTGCACATCGTGGTATACGAAACGTTGACTGGAATCACACGTGTATTCGTGAAATGTACGAGGCATTGTCCAAGTGAGTTTTGAGAGTAATATTCGACTGCAGAAAAAGCAATCCATATGTTACTGTCTGAATCTGGAGAAAGTGTCGGCATCATGATGAGAGGGTGACCGTAATCATGTGAAAGAATAATTGGGATCTTATGTAAGTTACCAATGGCTTCTTTAGAAAAAAATGTGGCGTGCTTATAAGAGGTACCATAAAAAATGAGTGACTTTTTAATAATGTTAATGGGCTTCATTTTTACAATAAACTCAGCATGGTTTTCAATGACGCGTGTACATAGCTTGTGTTCAATCCAAATTGGCTCGAGTGAAACGGTATTGAATGAAACGAGGTAGTTCGATGCAACAGACAATTGAGTGTTCAAATATTCACATCCCCTTTTTTAGCCTACAATCCCTATTATAGAGAAATTTGGAAATTCCGCAATATTAATTAACTAAAAAATGAAAATATTCATGAAAATATAATTGAATTTTCAGAAAAAACATTTGCAACTTTACTGCATTATTATCTATAATAGAAAAAAGGCATCCGAGGTGAATGCGATGGATAAATATTATTCTTATGCTGATTTTCTGAAAGCCATGGGACGGAGTCAAACGGTTACTGAAGCAGAAAAGCTGCTGAATGAGATTTATATGGATTTATTTTTAAACCATGTGCATCGGGAGCAGCGAAAAGAGAGATTACTTACATTAATTGATAATGCACTTGATCAAAAAAACAAAGGAGCCTTTGTTGCTTTTGCGCAAGAACTTCAAGAACTTCAACGTGAAAGTGAAGTTATTTAACCTAATATTCCTTTAGTGTATCCGTTCTTTGCGAAGAACGGATTTTTGCTTGTACGGATTAGAAAGTATAAGTTGACAGATAATAGTAAAAGAAAGACACAGCTTTCACCAGCTTCGGTGTGAGCTGTGTTTTTCTAAATTCAACAAAAAACATACGTTCGCTTTTTATTCGTAAAGAAAAAGGGAATATGATAAGCTGAAGGTATAAATAATAATCGAAATTCAGAGCAGAGTTTGCTTTATTATAGGAGGAATTGATATCGTACAGTCATTTGATTTACAAGCTCCTTATCGACCAGATGGAGATCAGCCTCAAGCCATTAAAGAATTAATACAAGGACTTGAAGATGGAAAAAAATATCAAACTTTACTTGGAGCAACGGGAACTGGGAAAACATTCACTGTTTCGAATGTCGTGAAAGAAATTAAGCGTCCCACGTTAGTCATGGCCCACAATAAAACATTGGCAGGCCAATTATATAGTGAGTTTAAAGAGTTTTTTCCGAATAATGCAGTTGAATACTTTGTAAGTTTTTATGATTACTATCAACCGGAAGCCTATGTTCCGCAAACCGATACGTACATCGAAAAAGATTCGAGTATCAATGAAGAAATTGATAAGCTACGTCACTCAGCGACCTCTGCATTATTTGAAAGGGAAGATGTATTAATCGTCGCTTCCGTATCCTGCATTTATGGACTCGGTAATCCTGAAGAATATAGAGAAATGGTGTTATCCCTTCGCAAAGGAATGGAAATTGAACGCAATCAACTTTTGAGAAAATTAGTTGATATTCAATACGAGAGAAATGATGTGAATTTTGTTCGAGGAAAATTTCGCGTTCGAGGAGATGTTGTAGAGATATTCCCAGCTTCTCGCGACGAACGTTGTATTCGTGTTGAGTTTTTTGGGGACGAAGTGGATCGTATTCGTGAAGTAGATGCTTTAACTGGCGAGATTATCGGTGAACGTGAACATGTTGCTATATTTCCGAATTCCCATTTCGTAACACGTGAAGAAAAACTCGTCAAAGCTATCGAAAATATTGAGGTTGAACTAGAAGAACAGTTGAAAATTATGAGGGCTGAGGACAAGCTACTCGAAGCACAGCGACTTGAACAAAGG
>JAHIWI010000341.1 GCA_018816185.1 Bacillota bacterium | reverse complement strand
CTTAAGTGACTACGCAATTGATCTACTTTCCATGGATCCATTCCCGGAAAACATAGTCTTTGCATTGCTAATAATGGTTCTATATCATCCATGGTTGTTTGTCGAATAACCATGCTTACTTCAAATTTTGATAAATCGAATTCCTCAGACATCTAATCTTCCCCTTCACAAAAGCTTCATATTTATTATATAAGAGTTCGTCGTTCGTTGAAAATATTTTACATGTGTTCATTGTAGAATTATAATTTGAGATGAGTTTATCCACTGAGGAGATATATGATCATGTCGAAAAAAATTGAAAATCTACTATTATTCATGTGGGTTGTTGCCTTAAGTGCGACAATGGGTTCTTTGTACTTTTCTGAAATACGCGGATATGAACCATGTGAATTGTGCTGGATCCAACGAATATTCATGTACCCGCTTGTTCTAATTATCGGAATTGCCTATTTACAACGTAATGCACGAATCGCAATGACGACGGCTGTTCTAGCAACAATTGGTGGTGCGATATCACTGTACCATTACGGCATCCAAAAAGTCGACTTTTTATCTGATAGTGCTCCTGCTTGTGGTCGTGTTTCCTGTACAGGCGAATATATTAACCTATTTGGGTTTATGACGATTCCATTTTTAGCACTAACAGCTTTTGCACTTATTGCAGTTTCAAGTTTACTAGTTTTGAAAGCCCTGAAGGAGGAAAAATAAATGAAAAAGTTATTAATTATTGGCGGCGCGATAGCCGCAGTATTTATCTTACTAATCGTGTTAACGAATATGTCGAATGATAAAAAGTTAGCAGGCAACCCTTACGGTACCGAGGATTTAAAACAAGAAACAATCGATCAATTAGATGATGAAAACTACCAAAACATCATCCTACCCGATGATTTAAAAGCAAAAGTTGAAAGCGGAGAACCTGTTACAGCTTATTTCTTTAGCCCGACTTGTCCACACTGTAAAGCGATGACACCTGTACTTATGCCAATAGTTGAAGAAAAGGATGTTGATGTGGTTCAATATAATGTATATGAATTTGATCAAGGTTGGGACGATTATCGACTTGAAGCAACTCCAACAATGATCCATTTTGAAGACGGCCAAGAGGTATCTCGTATGGTTGGAAATCAGCCAAAAGAAAATATAGAAGCTTTTTTCAATGAAGTTGTATTAAAATAGAACATAACGTAGGCCATGTCATCGTACATGGCCTCTTATTTTGGAGGAATGTAAATGATTAAAACGTTCGATTACGCGTTACAAACAGACAATATCACAATTGAGCAATTACTTCGTGACGAATTTAACATTAGCAAAAAAATCATGCATGAAATGCGCATGGCGAAAAGCATTGTTAATGAGCAAGGTGAACCAATGGTTTGGCAGCATCACTATCCAATCGGAACTAAACTTACTTTCAATGTGAACGTAGAGCCTTCCTCTTACGTGGCTACGCATACATGTGAAGTACCGATTTTATTTGAAGATTCTCATGTACTCGTGGTATCTAAACCAGCAGATATGGCCACTCACCCGAATGATCCAGGTCAAACTGGGACATGTATGAACCATGTAATGGCTTACGTGAAAAAGCAAGGTGGCGTATATGCGGAGCATGTTCATCGCTTAGATCAAGGGACAAAAGGTCTTGTACTTATTGCGAAACATCCTTTAATTAAAACCATGCTTGATCGCATGTTAGAAGAAAAACAAATCATTCGTGTGTATGAAGCAATCGTTGATGGATCCATGGCACAAAAAAATGGCACGATTCGCTCTTCCATTGGAAAAGATCGTCATGATTCTGCTCGTCGCGCTGTTTCACCTTCTGGTCAAGAAGCCATTACTCATTTTGAAGTGGTTGGACAAGATGCTAACTTTACAAAAGTCCATGTCATTTTAGAAACAGGTCGCACGCATCAAATCCGTGTGCACTTTAGTTCAATCGGTCACCCTGTAACTGGAGATCGTATGTATGGTTCTCGTACACGAGCTGACAATTATTCTTTACATGCGAAGAAATTGCAGTTCGTTCACCCGATTACAAAAGAAATGATTGTAGTGGAAGATTATAAATAACTTCGATTTAAAGTGACTGATAGTTGCAATACGTTGAATCAAGAAATTTATGCAAAAAGGGCTAAGTGATTAATTCACATAGCCCTTTTTGTATTTGATTTTAAATAATTGTATTCCTTATAAAGGGTGTGGCTGATTTTCATTGCTGCGGACGCTTTCCGGGGGGCACGGCTTTAGCCTCTTCCCTCGCAGAGCTCAGTCCAGGGTCTAAAGCTCGCGCTGATCCCCTCGGAGTCGCCGCCTCCATTTTAATCAGCAAAAACATAAATCAATAATTGCTCTACTCATTAAAAACTTATTTGACTTTCCCATCTTATTTTTGACCACTACCTAAAAATAACATCAATTTCCCATCTGTCATAATCTAAAATCCAATCATTATATTCATCGTATAGAAATCTTATCGTTTCTTTATCAGCTGCTAAGATGTCGCATCCACGATCATCATATAGATGATAAATAACTTTTTTGGTTAGGTTAATAAAATAAATATCATATCCACTTTCGGGATTATTTTTCAATATTGTTGATGGATGAGCAAAGTCTTCATAACTAATCGCTTTTAAAAGTTGGCGATATTTAATTTCATTCTTCTTGCACTGTAGTAGAAATCGATGGGTAACATCTTGAACACATGCCCACTCTTCTGCTTCATCTTCGAAAACACTTGGTAAAAGCGAATATTGTAGTTTGTGTAATTTCTCTTTTTGTTTTACGCATTTTAGATATACGTTTAAAGGTTTTTTATACAAAAATGGATTGTTTTTAGACGTATGAATATCTGTAACGAAAAGAATTTCATCTTCATCATCAAATATCTTTTCAAACAAGGTGATCGTTCGATTAATAATTTGAAGCGAATTTTCTTTTTCGGAGAATGCTATGGATGGATTTGAAATTTCAAAACGAATGCTAGATTTCCATGAATAAAATAAGGCAGGTCTTAAAATGAGTCCTTGAAAATTCTTTTCTAAAAATGCATGTAGAATGTTACTCATTGATTTCCTCCTATTAAATACCTTTAGAATAAAAAGAAAGCAAAGAGATTAATCACTTTGCTTTCTTCTCATAACCTAGTCAATTTCATAGTGCGTTGGAGCGAAAATCAACTTTATTCGGATTTTAGATTAATCTTTTATTATAAAATTGACTCGAAAATCAGAAATCAAAATTAAAGTTATCTGGATCTGCGCCTGTTCGTTCATTTAAATTTAACGAATCAATATTTTTCATATCTTCAAAAGATAATTCAAAATCAAATACATCTGCATTTTCTAAAATTCGTTCTGGCGTTACCGATTTCGGAATCACAGTCAGGTCATGTTGCAAGTGCCAACGAATAATAATTTGAGCAGGTGTTTTGCCATACTTGTTCCCAATACGAACTAATGAAGGTTCATTTAATAACCTGCCTCTTGCAAGTGGAGACCAAGAAGTAATTGCAATGTCGTTTTCCGCACAGAACGTACGTAAGTCGAATTGAGTAAGTCTTGGAGAAAGCTCGATTTGGTTAACCATTGGCTTAACATTTGCTTTTGCAAATATTTCTTCTAAGTGATGGGCATGATGATTAGAAACCCCAGTTGCTCTGATTAGCTTTTCATCATACAAACGTTCAATGGCACGGTACGTATCAACAAACGTCTCTTTTACAGGCCAGTGCGTTAAATACAAATCTAAATAATCGAACCCTAGTTTTTTAAGGGATGTTTCGAATGCTCGTAAAGTTTGATCATAACCCTGATCTGAATTCCACACCTTAGTCGTTATGAATAGTTCTTCTCGCTTCAATCCTGATGCACGAACTGATTCACCCACTTCTTTTTCATTGGCATATAAAGAAGCTGTATCAATGGCACGGTAGCCCGTTTTTAAAGCCGTTGTCATGGCATGGATTGCTTCATCAGGATTTGTCATTTTATAAACACCTAAACCCAGTCTTGGCATTTCCACGCCATTATGTAGTGTTTTAGTGGATTGTAAAGTATGAATCATGATCTTCATCCTTTCCTTTCGTTCTTTCTCTATTGTACAAATTGACAACTTTTTTTACGAGTCTGAAGCTTTTTATTCAAAAACTATTGCACTTCCACCAATAAACGAATATTATATGGAATGTTGGCAATTTCGTTCGTCTTTTTGAAAGGAGACACACTATGTTT
>JAHIWI010000340.1 GCA_018816185.1 Bacillota bacterium | reverse complement strand
TAGCAAAGCAAGAAGAAATCCAAGTGGAGATGGGGAACCGATTAGAAAACCAGGAAGCGTTTATGGAAAAAATCATGCGACAAATCGATTATTTTCGTTCGGTTCTTTTTGAGAGAACCAATTATTTAGCGGAGAAAATTGATGCAGGATATACGACTTTTACGCAAATGCTTACCGGCAAAGCTCGTGCCGCAAAAGCAGAACAAGTAAAACATGAACCGAAATCCCCTGAAATCGAATAATTTCATGAACATCCGTGAAAATGCCAGCAACTCGTAAAAGGTTGCTGGCATTTCTTAATTAGATGAAACAGTGTAATCAGCGGTAGCTTCTTGTTCTACACGATCTAAAAAGTCAGTTACGACCTTATCTCCTGCTTTCTTATTGCCCAGTTTTAACATCGCACGTCCTACAAAGTTAATGCCCGTGTTTGAACCGGCATATATGAATTTCGTTTGTTTCTCATTCAATCTTTCTAACGTAAATAATAAGTTCATTTCAAAAGCACCAGCGAGTCGGAATTGAATACGTTTGTGTTTTCGATCGTCCGTATTTTCAAATTCGATGATTTCCACCACGTACGTTTCTTTTCGTTTTCCTTCTTGGTACGTTTGCTCGTAAGTCGACCCCAAAGTACCTGGTTTCTTTTCAAGCCAGCGGTTTTCAACCACTTTTGGCATAATACGTTGCGCATTTTCTTCTTCAAACAACGTCCATACCACTTCAATTGGTGCATCAATGATTCGTTCTTCTTTCCACTTCATGTATCTGATTCCTCCTGTCCCGAGCGTATGAATGCTTTAATTTCTCGGATTTTTTGCTGTTTTTGTTGTACTTCTTCTTCAAGGCGCGTCTTCTTTCGTTCCAATAAACTCTCTAAATCTTTAAAGGATTCATTATCCATAACAACTTTCATTTCTTGAATCGTGCACTCGAAATTCCTCAGTTTTTGAAGCAATGCTGCTAAAAAAAACGAGCCATCATCGTAATAGCGATAATGATTGCTAGGATCTACGTATGCAGGTTCCAGTAGTTTTTCTTGTTCATAATAACGTAATGTCTCTTTACTAAGTCCAGTAAGTTCGCTAAATTCACTTATTTTATACATAGGATTCCTCCTCTCCTAAAGTTTAAAGGCTAGGGTGCACCACAGAGTCAAATGAATTATTCTTTTTCTTCCACATAATGATAAACTTTTCCTTGGCTTTCTTTACGAGCGCGTTCCTCGACAATTTCGTCTAAAAATATGAAACCGCCAATTACCATAAACGTAATACTCAAAAGATAGGGAATCCAACCTTTAATCTCACTTAATGCATATAGTAAGCCGGAATTCGAATTTGAAGAATAAATGGCGATACACACATGCATGAGCCCGAATAATAGGACACCAGATATAAACAGTAGAGCTGCAAACTGGGTAGATAATTTTTTCATAAATCCTCCTGTATTCGTTGTGTTATAAGGTATTCGTTATTTTTAAGATCAAACCCTTTATTAATGTGAATAAAATGTTTGACATTATACCTAAGGGGGTATATTATATGTTAGGTACACAAGTACAAAAGAGTACGAAGGCTTGAAAAAATGCCGTTCTACTCTTTATCAAACCCGAGTGGGTAAACTATTGGAGGGTCTTTCATGTTGGCAGATAAAGTTTTAGACGCAAAAGGACTAGCTTGTCCAATGCCGATTGTAAAAACAAAGAAAAGTATGACCGATATGTCATCGGGCCAAGTGTTGGAAATTCATACAACAGATAAAGGTGCATTAAATGATTTAACAGCTTGGGCAAAATCTGGCGGTCATGAGTTATTGAAACACGAAGAAGAAAATGAAGTTTTAAAATTTTGGATACAAAAAGGATAATTTTTTTGTCTTAAATAATACCTAATGGGGTATAATGCGATAGCGGCAAACATAAAATCTAAACGATTCTAAATCGAATCAGACAATTTAAGGAGGAACTTAAAATGAAATCAATGTCACCAATGGAAGTTGAAAATTTATTGAAAGAAGGAAAAAATCCTTCGATCATCGACGTTCGTGAAGTTGGGGAAGTAGCAGAAGGGAAAATTCCTGGAGCAGTTAATATTCCTTTAGGTTTAATCGAATTCCGTATGAGT
>JAHIWI010000339.1 GCA_018816185.1 Bacillota bacterium | reverse complement strand
CCGAAAGTGCTTGAGCATCTTGCGTTGAACTTTAGACGTGACTTAAAGCTTGGGACTACTTTCTATATGGGGGATTTAAGTAGAACGTCTATGCAAAAAAAGACGGTTTCTTCTCAAAATGAACGAATTGGAATACGGTTTAAGCAGAACGATTACGAAAATCTGACCGCATTGGCCTATGCACTAGATGTAACCCCCTCTCGTGCGACCGCTCTCTTACTTGAGGCAAGTATCAAAAACTCGAATTTTATAAATGATTTTTTTCATAATTACTTAACAACACAACTTGATGGAAATCGAATGAAAGAATTAAAGAAAGTCATGAAGTTCATTAATGCAAATAATCCTTACGAAGAAGAAATCTCATGGGGAGTTATGTTTTCACTTATTTATGATGAAATGAAAGTAGGAACGAAAAGTGTGCCTGAAGCGATTAATGAGTTTATTAATTACTGGAGAAAATAAAAAAACTGCCATTTGCTGATCACGGCAGAGTTTTGGTTTATGGTTTTTCAATATCTTGATGAAAAACGGTTAAACGGTTAAAAGTGTATGTGCATTAAAATGGATTGAGTATTAAATAATATTTCTATTTGTAGATTTGTAGACTCGTCTACAAGGGTACTCTTCAAAAGTTTAAAAAACTAAATCGAGTCCCAAATAGGAATTTAAAACGATATGATATTAGCATCGCTTTTAGCGTTGCTTTCCTTTTTCGAGTTTTTAGTAAAGCTAATTTTCATCTCTTCTAATTAAACTAAAGCACCCGTTAGTTCAATAATCCATTATTTCTCATGAACTTTTACATAAACACTTCCAAATAGTCTATCTCAAATATAAGCATCTAACTTCCACATTCCACTTTTGGGTAATGACATGTGAGATGGGGTGTGTTTGTCTGCCCCATTATTTGCACTGCTTAGTCCCCCACCAGTCACATAGATTTCTTCATCATCATTTTCATGTGTGGCAACAACTTTTAGTTCTCCTTCCAACTCTTGTTCTTCACCCCAAAAATGCCACATGTACTTTTGGACTTTATCAGGATAAAACCTAACAACTTCGCCATCATCGTAGATAAAACCTAAACGTCCTTCTTCACCAATCATTGTGTAACTGCCTGATTCAAAAAGTGGACTTTCATTCCAATTGTGTTGAATAACTTCTTCTTTTTTCTCAATTGACTCTTCGTCATTACAGCCCGCAATTACTAACGATAAAATTACTGCGAAGATTAAAATTAATCTTTTTTTGAACATAAACACACCTCCGTCTTTTTATGTTTATTCCCACTAAACTTCAAATATCATCTTCAACTCCCATGAAAATTAAATTAGCTTTCGTCGAAAAAAGACAATACTAAAAAAGACGCTGCTCGTAAATTTTTTAAAAAAGAGCGTCCTGTTCTTGGATCCAATTATTCGTTGGATTAGGAGGCCTCTGGTTCAGTAATTGTTACGTTATATCCTAGGTTTTCTAATCTTCGAACAGAATATCGTACAATGGATTGTTGTTTTTGTTTATCAAAGTAATCTTCACCTAAGTCAACATACATTTCTTTCCGAGTTAATAGGTAATAGCTGATTCGCAAAATGGCATGAGCGACGGCTATGCCTGCTCGTTTTTTACCTTTTCGAGCTGCTGTACGCCGATACAGAGCACCAAGGTAGTTTTTTGAACCTCGAATGGAATGAGCTGCTTCTATTAAAGCCGATTTAAGATATTTATTTCCTTTTTTCATGGTGGTTGATTTCCTTTTTCCAGCACTTTCATTATGGCCAGGAACTAAACCTGCCCAGGAACATAAGTGCGCTGCACTCGGAAATTGATTGGCAACATCTGTTCCGATTTCAGCTAAGATTTGTTCAGCCATACGTGTGGCAATGCCGGGTATGGAATCCAACCGCTCAATGTCTTGTTGATCAGAAATGAAACGATTAGCTATTTCTTGGTCTAACATGTCAATCTGATCACTTAAGAAATCAATGTGAGTTAATATGGTTTTTATCATTAGACGCTGATGTGGATTGATATAGCCTCGAAGAGCGAGTTCAAGCTCATCCTTTTTTTTCTTCATAGTTCGGCGAGCGAAGCTTGCTAGTTTTTCAGGGTCATCTTCACCATCTGCGATAGCACGAAGCATGTCACGAGCTGAAACACCCATAATATCGGACACAACAGAACCGAGCTTAATATTTGCTCCTTCTAATACCTTTTGAATCCGATTATGTTGTCTTGCACGCTCTTCAATCATGCTACGACGGTATCTAACGAGCTCTCGAAGTTCACGTTGAATTCGATTCGGAATGAAACTAGCTTTGAGTAAACCATGTCGAAGAAGTTTGGTAATCCATTCGGCGTCTTTCGCATCCGTTTTGCGACCAGGTACTGCCTTCATATGTTGCGCATTCACGACTAAAAACTCGATATTCTCAGCTTCTAGTATGTTAACTATAGGCTTCCAATAGACACCAGTGCTCTCCATTGCAACGTGAGTACAGCCATGCTCCTTAATCCAGTCAATTAACTGTAGTAAAAATACAGTCTTAGTGGGAAACGTTCGAATCTCCTTTCCTTTTGGAGTCATAATACAGGCAGTAATGGAATCCTTGTGCACATCCATGCCACAGGCATGGTCAATGATTACTTCCATGGTAATCATCCTTTCTACTGAAAATAGTAGTGGAGGCTAGTGCAACAACCAGAGTAGGATTAATCTCCCATGAGTGCTTCCCGTAAGGGAGCGACATTCTGTGATGCACCGTGATTGTTGGAGTCAGACTAACCTATGGGCTCGAAGCACCAAAGTTGATCGACCTTCTTCTCCTAGCCTTGGTATTCTATACCCGTTCTGCACCAATTTTCATACTCTGTGGTGTAGCGTTGGTTTTGCGCTACATGGATGGCTAACCTGCTGCGTTAGTTGAAGAAGAAAACAGGATTCATTCCGTATTGAAGTAAAGCACCCTTTAGTTAGAAAAATCTATACATACTAAGTACGCTTTATTCAAGAAAATGAATTTGATACTTTTACTTTTTTATTTTGTTTGTATATCTCATAAATACTAATACCAATAACAATCCATAAAACTGGACTTTTTAAAGAAATTCCGACTTGTGAAATCCCTCCGAGAACTGTAAATACAACAATTAACGAAAGCAAATATAACGTTGAAACTATTTGCCAAAGTAGAATTATTCTGGAGTCATCTTTTTGAAACCTGTTAGCGAAAATACTGAAAATCACAATTATTATCAATAGTGCAAACAATATTGATTTAGGCAAGTAAAAGAATTCAAGTAAATCAGGAAAGAAATCATAAGCTAATAAAGTGGTCATTGTAAGTAGCATAAGTACAATTATAAAAATATTAGTTTTCTTCATTTTGTCACCCTTTTTTTAGTCTTTATACGTATAAATAGCTTGAATAGTTTCTAATTATTCTAATTTTCATATTTTTCTTCATTAACTAACCTGCCGCGTTAGTTAATGATGGAAAAAACCTCTTTTAATTATTATAACAATAATTTACATTTTGTTTTGAGAAAACAAGAATTTTCTGTTAATAAAAACCGATGTAGTTTATTCCATTCATAAGGTGTTTGAAAACTTTGTATCTCTGAAGTGAACCGGTTAGACTCGTTTACAATTTTTTATGAATACCGATTTCTCAATCATTAAAAAAGCTGACTTCTCACTTTTACAAGGGAGAAATCAGCAAACTTTAGTGAACTATATTCATTCTTCAGGATCCTGAAGGAAATCAGTCATGAATTCAAATTGTCTTTGTTGACGGTCTGTCAATTCATTTTCAACATAGTAATCTATTAATTGAGAGATAATGGCGTACGTCTTATTTTCATCCATGAATTTTCCTAAAACGCCAATTTGTATGTGCAGGTCATTTGGTACTTTAATTGACTTTACATTATTGTTTTTACCTACAACAGAAACTCTTTTTGGCGGAATTACTTTCTTCTTTTCCACTTCAATTGTTTGTGCTTTCTTTTCAGTGGAAACTGAAGGCTTTTCTTTTTCCGTGCTTATTACTGGTCCAGTTTTCTCTTCTGAATTTTCATTATTGGAGAACTTAAAATCATCTTTTCCAGTCACTAGGACTGGTTTTGGGCGAGCCAAACTATTCGTTTTTGGTTTCTTTTGAATAAGTGGGCCTCTCTTTATTTGCTCACTCATGTGCTCACCGCCTCAAAGTGTTCCAACTTCTCTTCTATTTCTTCAACTACATCTATGAAAATTTGATGTGCTTTCTTATCATGGTGATCTTCATTTTTGATTCCAGTAATATCCCAAGCTTTTAAACGTTCGAGATGTTTAACGACATTCTTAAATACATTATCTTCACCGAAAAGTTCAGTCGCTCTTTCGACTGTAATCTGGTCTACTCTTCCGCCTGCCCGAAGTAATACTGGCAGCACGCCTAGAACTTGAATATCCGCATCATATTCATCTGTCATGAACTGAAGGTATGAAACGTAAGTTTCTGCCCCTTCTAAAGATAATTCCTGAGCTTGTAATATAATTAATACGTAATCGGCCGCCATCATGGCATTATCTGAGTAATCACTAATCGTTGGTGGAACATCTATGAAGATATAGTCGTAATCGTCTTTTAATGGTTCAAGTAATTTTTTTAAATAAGAAATTTGGTCAAGGTCATTTTTGAACTCTGAATATAAGAACTTAGAAAAGTTTTTGAAAGAGACAGCTGCTGGTATTAAATCCAAGTTTTCTGTCACATTCATCACTACGCTGCGTAAATCGCCACTTTTAAATCCATCAAAGATGGTTTTATCGATTGTCTCAATACCAGTAGATCGAGCAATCATTGTACTAGCATTCCCTTGGGGATCCATATCAATTAATAAAACTTTCTTATTATATACAGTGGAATATTCCCAACTTGTCATTACAGATACTTTTGTTTTACCTACCCCACCTTTAAAATTTCCTACTACGATGGTTTTTGCACTCATTCAATTCCCTCCTTCTAAAGTTTCCCAAAAAACAAACTTCTACCTAACAAACTTCTACTTCTGTATATGTCTGATAATAACACAAGTGGAACTTCGTTAGGTAGAAAAGTGAAATGTAACATAAATGTAATATTTCCTCTTCGTTCGGAACATAGGTAGAAAAGTGGAAATATCTACTTCTGTGAGAAAGACTCTAGTAGTTGCATAAGTAGAAAAGTAGAAATATCTACTTATGCGACTATTAAAAACATAATCGCATAAGTAGAAAAGTGGAAATATCTACTTAAGAAAGAATCCAAATGTTTTCAACATAAGTGGAAAAGTAGAAATATCTACTTATGCGAGGATGCTAATTTAATTAACAAAAGTAGAAAAGTAGAAATATCTACTTATGCGAAGAATGATTTTAAATATACACAAGTGGAAATATCTACTTATGCGATAAACAAATTAATAATACATTATTCTATCCTCAATAGAATCAAAGAAAATTAGAGACTTTAAAATAAAGTTTGTAAAAAATACTCGCAGAAGTAGAAAAGTAGAAATATCTACATGTGCGATATTAATTTAAGATTTAACAAAAGTAGAAAAGTAGAAATATCTACTTATGCAATTTACGACAAAGTTTTAACACAAGTAGAAAAGTGGAAATATCTACTTTTGCGAGATACCTCTACAATCTAACGAAAGTAGAAAAGTAGAAATATCTACTTCTGTGATACACGACTTCATTCTAACGAAAGTAGAAAAGTAGAAATATCTACCTATGCGAGTTATATAGTTATTCTCGCACAGGTGGAAAAGTGGAAATATCTACTTTAAAATCCCTTGAAACCTTGATTTGGCGCTATTTACATAAATTTATACTTGCTTTAAGTTGTGTAATAGAAGCTTGCAAGTATTGATAGATTGCGATGTCAGGGGGAAGTGAAATGCAACATATTTTCAATATGATTCTACATGAAGGTATCTTTGCGTATAAAAAAGCCAATTCCAAAGCAACACTTCCCCAATTAATTAAAGCTCGCAAACTGAAAACTCATCAAAAGATGGGTGCAGTGTTTGTCACACGTTTAAAAGAACATCTATCAACTCCATTAGGAGTGAAGGGCTATATCATTTCTTCAAAAGAAACACTATTAGAAGACTACGAGAAACTATCTCACTGGACGCCAAATGTATTTAACTATGGTACGTATACAAACAATAGACGGGACTATATCAAAGGTCATTCCGAATCCAATTTACAACAAATCAATACATTTGTTGTAGATATAGATTCCAAAAAACAATCCTATACCGAAATATTGACGGCGTCACTCGATCACAGTGTCGGTGCCCCAACATTAATCTTGGAGACCCCAAAAGGTTTTCAAGTTTATTTTGTGTTGGACAAGCCATTATTTATTTCAAAAAAAAATGATTTTCGTGGACTCAAAGTGGCCAAACGAATTTCAGAGAATATTAAACGCAGCTTAGCGACAGTCTTACACGGAGTCGATCTCTCGTGTAACGATTTTGGCTTTTTCCGTATGCCAAAAGAAGAAAGTATTCGTTGGTTTTCAAAAGAAATGACGTTTGATTTTGGCCATTTGATTGAATGGTCCAGAAGACAAGACGACAATCAAGGACGCGGTTTATTTGTGGTCCATGAAAACCAATCAGCTCACGATGTTACACAAGAAGCCTGGTTCCAGGAATTACTACATGCAAAACATGTAAAAGGGCAACAAGGGCAAATCGGTCGCGATAACTTGTTGTTTACGTTAGCTCTTGGTTGTTACAGTGCTGGAAAAGAAGAGGACGAAACATTTAATTTGCTAGATGAAGCGAATTCTTCCTTACAAACTCCTCTGAAGCATTCGGAAGTACGAAAAATCATGAAAAGTGCGTATCGAGGACGTTTCAATGGGGCGCACTCCTCCTATATTCAGCAACTAGTAGAAGAGTGGGGGAGTGGAAAACATATTGTGATTCAGTCCAACTCCAAGGGATGGCACAAATTTAAGAAGGCTCGGAAAGATCGGTCTAGAAGTCATTACGACGAGTGGGAAAGTGATATTTTAACGTATATCAGTACACACGCGAATGTAAATCAACCGATCAAGTGGGGAACACAAAAAGAAATGTGCGAAGAAATTGGCATCTCTCGCAGTACATTTCATGAAGTCGTAAAACAATCGACCAAAATCATGATGAAAACAGAAGGAAGAGGCTGCAAAGCAAAAACGGGATTAACCTCGGTTGCTGTGCTTCTTCAATGTGCGCTTTTATTCAACCAAGCCCATCGGGCAATATACTACAAAGCCGTTCAGCGAATGATGAGTGAACGAGAGAACTTAGAAGCAATTAAATCACTGAATGACACGGTGAAATTTGTTGAATATGCTGTCATACCAAGGGTAGCGGATCTATTTACAATCAATTCATCCTAATTGTCCAGTCTGCCAATACATATCTGTATACGTATCCTGTTCTGTTTTTGGATCCTTTGTTTTTGGTATCTATCCATCATCTTTTTTCTCTGCAAACAAAAAAACACAACCAGAAATAGGTGTGTTTTCAGGTTATTCGTTTTCAGTTGGTGTTTTTTCAAGTTGATAGGCAGCGAATTTGTCAAAGATACGGTCTAATTGTTGGGATTTGAAGTCTTCTGCAAAAGCTCGGATAAAAACTTCGTTTGGATTGATATCAAGGACGTTGCAATAATGAATAATCCATCCAATACTCAAATTGGATTTACCGTTTTCAGCTAATGAAATCCGGGCTGCGTGTTGATCACTTTTTTTTTCAA
The DNA here is from genome assembly GCA_018816185.1 of Bacillota bacterium. Lineage (GTDB taxonomy): Bacteria > Bacillota > Bacilli > Bacillales_A > Planococcaceae > Paenisporosarcina. The sequence goes on along the minus strand of JAHIWI010000339.1, from coordinate 1,010 downwards.
TTTGCTGAAGGGTTAACTTTTTTTCTTTTCGAATCTCTTTAAGGGCTTTGCCTATTTTTTGATAAATATCGATTTCATTTTCAGTCATAGTGGAAAATCCTTTCAAAAAATCATTATGCATCCGGTGAATGTAGGTGGTATACTGGACTAAATTTTTATTTATATATCAAAAAATCTCTACAAACTTGGTTATTGGACAGTTTGGCGACCAGCAATAATCAAGTATATCGGTAGAGAAATTCCAAGGGAAATTCATGTAATTGATGTAGTAAGTATAGCATTCGAAAAGAGTCTTGTGAACCTCTATTCATCTGTTATCTTTGCCACGAAGATATCAAAAATGAGTGAATGAATTCTTCTTTGGAGTTTCTGATGTATGAAAAAACGTAAAGGGGGATTTTGACATGGCCAAGAAGTTTCGTGTGCAAGAAGAAGTGGGGGAGCGTTTTTATCGTTTACCCAAAATCTTCTTCACAAGTGATCTTTATAAAAAGATGAGCAATGATGCGAAGATTGCCTTTGCACTGTTGCAAGATCGGTTAGAGTTATCCATTCGGAACCAATGGTTTGATGAGGAAGGATATATCTATTTTTTATTTGGAAATGAGCAATTAAGCGAAATTTTAAACTGTAGCAAGCCGACCGTCATCAAAATTAAAAAAGAATTGCAAAAGGCTGAGTTGCTAGAAGAAAAACGCATGGGTTTATCGCAATCAAATCGTCTTTATTTACTGAAACCACAGGTCACAATTGACGATGTAATGGAATTACAAGAGAAGAAAGAAAACCCTATGTCCTTAGAGCCCCAACAGAAGTTAAAAAATTTAACTTCAAGAGATCAAAATTCTTTACTTCAAGAAGTTAAAAATTTTAACACTAATGATACTGATCTTAGTGATACTGACTTTAAAGAGACTGATTATCTTATCAATCAAGGAATTGATGATATTGAGATGCCTGTCGTGATAAAAGAAGTGCTGATCAAATATAAAGAGCGATTGATGGATGAT
>JAHIWI010000073.1 GCA_018816185.1 Bacillota bacterium | reverse complement strand
TTAAGTTCAAGTTTGTTTTCGATACCGACAGGTGTCGGCGGAAGAAAACGTTTTTTGCTTTGAGCACCGAAGTGCTGTCCGCATATTTCGTTGACGTTTTGCTGTTCAGTTTTCAAGGTTCATTTGTTGGTCACTCTCGCAACAGCAACTTTTATATCATACCAAATTGTTTTGTTTATGTCAACAAAAACTTTTAAGTATTTAATATTCATTTCGTCGCTTTCAAATCAGCAACTTTATTAATATATCAGCCTCGATAGAGGAAGTCAACATATTATTGAAATGTTTTTGTACTCATAATATTAACAGAAATTTCGATTAATTCAAGTAACAATTTCATGACATAAATGAAATTGCTGGTAACCATTTTCATGGTCCTTTCTATTACTACTTATTGTTAATCTTCATTAGACACTATTAAAAATTCAAGTTTAGAGAGTCGACCTTTCTATCTTTGCCACGCTTGTTAAAATTTATTCTCCTATCCTTCACGATCTTTCATTAACAATAATGAAACAAAAAAAGAACTCCACTTAATGAAAAGTGAAGTTCTTCCTTACTATTAATGTCCTTCTACGAATACGAAGTACAAGATGAAGATTACAAACATTCCATACATGATTGGATGTACTTGTTTTCTATTCCCGCTTAAGATCATGGTAATCGGATAGAAAATGAAGCCCATCGCAATACCCGTTGCGATACTATACGTTAATGGCATTGCAATAATCGTTAAAAATGCTGGAACGGCAATTTCGAATCGATTCCATTCGATTTTATTCAAAGATGAAACCATCAACACACCTACAATAATTAAAGCCGGTGCTGTAACAGCTGACGTCATCACAGATAACACAGGTGAGAAGAACAATGCGAGCAAGAACAATATACCTGTAACGATTGCCGCGAATCCTGTTCGTGCACCTGCAGCTACTCCTGCACTTGACTCAATGTATGAAGTAGTTGTTGATGTACCAAAGATTGCTCCAGTTACAGTTGCTAAAGAATCTGCCAATAAAGCTTTGCCTGCACGTGGCAGCTTATTTTCTTTCATTAATCCTGCTTGGTTCGCTACAGCCACTAATGTACCAGCAGTATCAAAGAAGTCTACAAACAAGAAAGTAAGTACTACGATTAAGAACGGAAGTGTAAATAAAGAACCTGGATCATTAAGAATTGGATCAAATGCTGCACCAAAAGTTGGGGTAACATCTGGAACTTTTCCTACGATTGCTGAAGGAACTTCTACTAACTTGAAAATCATACCAACAATAGCGGTGATAAGTAGACCATAGAAGATTCCACCATTAATTCCTCGAACCATAAATATGACAGTTAACACAATACCAAAGATAGCTAGCAACGTATTACCCGCTGATAAATCGCCAAGACCGACTAATGTTGCATCATTATTAACAATAATTCCTGCGTTGCGTAATCCGATAAACGTAATGAACAAACCAATACCGGCTCCAACCGCATATTTTAATTCAGCTGGAATTGCATTAATGATGGTTTCACGAATACCTGTTAATGAAAGAATGATAAAAATAAGTCCGGAGAATAATACGCCCGTTAAAGCTGTTTGCCATGGTATGCCGTAAGTTAATACCACAGTATAAGCAAAAAATGCATTTAAACCCATACCAGGAGCGAGTGCTATCGGATATCTGGCTATGAGTCCCATAAAGAGTGAACCTACTGCAGCAGCTAATGCTGTTGCGACAAAAACTGCACCTGCGTCCATGCGCATTGCGTCTGGTAAATCAGGTACCGAGTCTAACGAAAGTGTTAATGGGTTAACGATTAATATGTAGGCCATAGACAAGAATGTTGTTAAGCCACCGATAATCTCTCGACGAAAATTGGTTCCTAGCTCATCGAATTGGAAATACTTTTTCATGTTGTTCCTCCACTTTTTGTCGCGTATAAATCGGTTTTCTTCTATATAAAGAAGTTTAAGCAATAAATCTAGCATTCTTCTTTATACAAATAAAAAAAGGCATGCAACAAAAAAGTCGCATGCCTCCGATTTACTTGATGGTTTGATCATCAAGATAGTAGAAAAATGAATTGCTTCATCTATCTAAAAATCGTAGTCGAGTCATTTACGGTAACTCGGTAGAAACTTTCGGGCCATATTCCCGACTTTATACGACGACAGTATTTAATTTCAATAGTAATATAACATCTTATTTTAAGGATTTCAATCCTTTTTCCGAACAATTATTCAAAATTAATGATTAAAGTTCGGAAAAAACATTAATTACCAATATAAAGTGCGTCTGACGCTTCGCTTTCGACGCAAACATCAACCTTGCTGGAGCAAGTGATTTCTCCAGTGCGGCGGCTCCTCGAAATCTGGTTGATGTTTACTCCCACTCAATCGTAGCTGGTGGCTTACTCGTAATATCGTAAAGTACGCGGTTAATGTTTGGTACTTCATTTACAATACGAACACTGATTTTTTCTAATACATCCCATGGGATACGTGCCCAGTCGGATGTCATTCCGTCAATTGATGTTACAGCGCGGATACCGATTGCGTAATCGTAAGTACGCGCATCGCCCATTACGCCAACGCTTCGAATATCCGGAAGCACCGTAAAGTATTGCCAGATGTCGCGTTCTAAACCGGCTTTTGTTACTTCATCACGTAAGATTGCATCCGATTCACGAACGATTTGAAGTTTTTCTTCCGTGATTGCTCCAAGTACACGGATTCCTAAACCTGGTCCTGGGAATGGTTGGCGCCACACGATTTCATCTGGCATTCCTAACTCAGTTCCAAGTGCACGGACTTCATCTTTGAACAATGTGTTCAATGGTTCAATGAGTTTGAACTGCATGTCTTCAGGTAAACCGCCAACATTGTGATGAGATTTAATCGTTTGTGCTGTTGCTGTTCCACTTTCGATGATGTCTGTGTATAGCGTACCTTGAGCAAGGAAATCCATTCCTTCTAGTTTGGCTGCTTCATCATCAAATACATAGATGAATTCATTACCAATAATTTTACGTTTTGTTTCTGGGTCAGATACACCTGCTAGCTTATTCATAAAGCGTTCTTGAGCATCAATTTTAATCACGTTCATGTTAAAGCCGTCAGCAAAAGTCTTCATTACACTTTCCGCTTCACCTTTACGCAATAATCCATGATCGACGAACATACATGTTAACTGATCACCGATTGCTCTGTGAATTAAGACTGCAACAACAGATGAATCGACTCCACCACTTAAGGCACATAATACTTTTTTATCGCCAACTTCTTGACGGATTTTTTCGATTTCTAATTCAATGAAGCTTTCCATTGACCAGTCGCCTTTTGCTTCACAAACACCAAATACGAATTGGCGTAGCAAATCAATCCCATAAATCGAGTGACGAACTTCCGGGTGGAATTGCACCGCATACATACGTCGAGCTTCATTTGCAATCGCAGCCACAGAACAAGATGGGCTAGTTGCAATCACATCAAAACCTTCTGGTGCAATTGTTACGTGATCTCCGTGACTCATCCATACGACTTGCTCGTTAGGTAATCCTTTGAATAAAAGATTCTCTTTTAACACGGTAATTTCAGCTTTTCCATATTCACGGTGTGACGCTTTTTCTACTTTCCCACCGAAATGTTGAGACATTAACTGCATTCCGTAACAAATACCTAAGATCGGAATATTTAAATCTAAGATTGCAGGTTCAACGTGAAACGCATTTTCGTCATAAACGGAATTGGGTCCACCAGAGAAGATAATGCCAGTAGCATTCATTTCCTTTAGGTCCTTAGCCGTTACTGTATGAGGATGTAGTTCGCTATAAACACCAAACTCACGAATACGACGTGTGATTAATTGATTGTATTGACTTCCAAAATCGAGTACGACTATTTTTTCTTGTTCTTTTAATAACGGAGTTGCTGACAATGCGTCCACCTCTTCACTATGATATCCGAACCCTTATATAGAAAAAGCGCGTACGAAAGTAAACCTTTCTACGCGCTCTTTTGCTCTCTACTTGAAAAAGGCGAATGCAAATAAACGTCTTAAATAGACATATTGCATCCGCCTTCATAGTCAAGTCATTTTCGGCAACTTGGTAGAGACATCCGAACCATATCTTCGGACATATATGAGGGCAAACCGGTCTGTATAATTTTTTTCAATTTTACAGGTAGTTTGGTGTAAAATCAACCGCTAGTGCGATTGATTAAATATTCCCAACTTTCTCTTAGTTTTGCCCATTCATGCTTATCAATATTCCCACCATAAAATCCTTTTTCATAAGCTTTTGTTAGATCTCTCATATCATTCGATCCAAAGAAAGAATCCACATATTTAGCGTATGTTTTTAACGTTTGGCCATCTCTTCGTTCAATGCCATATAAAGCTAGTTGTTTTAACAAATGATGATAACTTTGTTCGAACGAATGCCAGTTTTCTTTACGCAATCGGTAATACGGAACCAATAATTTTGGCATCCATCTTTTACGAATACGATACAGTAACGCGATAACAGCAAGTCCAACGACAGTCCAGAGTAGTATTTTGACTTTATTGTCTGAAATCCATGACACTGCATCTTTCAACATTTCTGAAAATCGTTCTGAAATCGATTCTTTTTTTGCTTTTTTAGCAGCGTCTGGTTTGTCAGCTTGCTCAGGTGTTACGGGTTCTGGTGCTTCGGTTGAGTCAAACTCGACGTCAAAATCAATATTACCCGCTCCACTAAAACCAATCGTCGGTTCAAAAGGCATCCAACCTACTCCTGGTAAATAAGCTTCCACCCACGAATGGGCATTATTGTTTGTCACTTCAAAGATTCGGTTGCCATCTTGACGGCCAAGCTCTTCTCCTTCAGCAAAACCCTTCACCCATCTTGCTGGGATATCTAATGAGCGGAGTAAAACAACCATCGAAGTGGAGAAGTTATCACAGTATCCTCGCTTCGTTTCAAAAAGGAATTCATCTACATAATCTTTACCCGCAGCAGGAACTGAAACGTTTCGCTGATCATAAATAAAACTATTTTGCGCAAAATACCGCTCAATTTCTTTTACCTTGTCATATAATCTCGTTTCATCTGCTGTAATAGATACAGCTAGTTCACCTACTCGATCGGGTAAATTTTCAGGTAACTGTAAATATCGATCGAATTCCTCTGGTACAGTTGCCAATGATTCAGTTGTTACTTCACGTAGAGCAGTGAGACTATACGTAGGTTCACTAAAAGTCACACTATAATTTGTTAACTCAACTTCATCATTTTGTTGGAAGGTATTAATTTTTTGCGTATTCACATCTTGTGTAAATGTGGTATCTCCGTCAGCTGTCACCACATCCGTTCCATAAGGTTGCATGATGAACGGGTATGGCTTGGCGAACACTAAAGATGCTTCGAAGTTTTCTTCTTCTCGATTAGGCGGGAAGTCTGTTTCTATCGGATCACCAACTGTGTAATTTCTTCGTTGATCAGACCCTATAGACTGTTCCCAACCTCTTGATGTATACGTGTCTTTCGTTTCGATTTTCCAGTATTGAGGTGTGCGGACAACCGCTTCAAAAACGACCGTGTTGTCTCCCGCAAATGCACCACCTAGTCTCGAATCATCTTCGTCATAACCTATTTTTCCAATGACACCATTTCCGCCAGGACCTCCACCTGCACCTTCAGCAAAAGATTGAATGAATGGTACGGGGTCTTCCCATACTGGGCCTGCTTTTGGTAATAAATAACCGAGAGCTCCACTTAAAGAGATTAATAGAATGAGAGGAACGATAAGTGTCCCATAAGTCGATCGTGGAAGACCCACTTCATTTTTCTTAAATAATTGAGCAATTTTAAGCAATCCGGACAGTAATAGCCCAATGATCATAACTCTTACAATGGCTTTATCACCTGCGTACGGACTAAATGTATCCAAAGCGGCAATAAAAACAACCGTCATAAAGAAAAATAAGAATATATTTAACCGAATACTAATCCAGTGATGAATCAGATAGGTCGTCATCCAGATTAATGCAAAGAACAATACGGTTCTAAAGGAATCCGTAACTGAATTCCAATCTTGCGAAACTAAAGCTTGAACATTTTTCGTGAAATCCATAATCAAAAATTGGATGGCTGGCGCACTAAACAACATTGTTTTTGCGTAAATATAAATGAGTACCCACGCTATGTACAAAATCTTCAAAGGTGCACTAATCCAACCTTTTACATGAAACAATGACAATAGAAAACACATGCCAATAAACACTAAAAACACGTTTAAATAATTGGTTTCCGTAAGTTCCATTACCGGTAATAACCACTCGCGGAATAGGAAAAACACCAATACATAGAAAAGAAGGGATAGCCATTTATTCTCTAATGTTGCTTTCATGATCTCCCCACCTCCGTAAACGCATTGGCAAAGTGGTCTTGTGACAACACGTGAACAACCATTCCTCTAGAACGTGCTAATTGATGCATGGTTATATCTTGTTTTGAAAGCTTTACACCTTTTTTCACTACTACAAAACAAGTGCATACACGTAAATTCTTCGCTGCCTTCGGTATGGCATCAATCCAATTAGCAGTTAATTTACCTGTAATGAACAAAACTGAAGTCGCAGTCGACATCGCCGGGTCCGTAGGTAAAATCTGTTCAATTGGCTGTTTAAGATCAGGCGTAACTTTTGCTAAATGAAACATCGATTTCTGCAAATGTTCTTCACCTTGAATAGCTGGATAATAAAACCGATTGGCACCTAAAGATAAAAAGGCTGCACTCGCTTGATGTCGCACAACTGCCTGTAATACAGACGCCGTGAGTTCAATCTGTTCTTCAAACATTTCGGATGGTTGACGGTCAATGAGGATAAACAAATCTTGGGACTGGCGATCCTCAAATTCCTTCGTTCGAAGTGTTTGAGTACGGGCAAATGACTTCCAATGTATCCAAGAAACGCGGTCACCTGGCTGGTAATCTCTTATCCCTGTTGCCATTGTCGTATCTTTGACAATCGTAAATGGAGAAGCTGCCGCACCTTGATCGTATCTTGTTTCAATTGGCATATAAATCATGTCCGTAACATTTGGATAAACAATAATACTTTGTCTAATTGGTGTGAAGTGGGATTTCTTTACCCACCCAAAAAAGTCACTTACTTCAATTTCAATACCTTCTAAAGCGTGTTCGCCACGAGGCATATGTTCAATTTCATACGTCCACTCGATGACTTTCTGAAATCCTACTAGTTTAATCGTTTTCAATTCGTTCCCTGCATGCTTAACCAAAACTTCACTTTGAGTCTTTTCTTTTATTAATAAATAAAGCATTGGAAATTGAGAAGGTCTAGTTAACTTAACCGTGACAATCAATTTCCCGCCGTTTCTAACTTGAGCCGTTTGAATATATCGTTCCGCTTCTATTTTAGAAATGGGACTAAAGAAAAATGCAATTGAATACGCTGCAAATGGCAACAAGGTGTAAAAAATAAACCA
>JAHIWI010000072.1 GCA_018816185.1 Bacillota bacterium | reverse complement strand
TGTTTTGCTAGGAACTTATCCAAACCTAGGTCTCTTCAAACGTCCTAAAAAAGAACATAAAATTTGGGCTCTCGAATGTTTGAAACAAGTAGGAATCGAATCATATAGCAATCGACAAATCGGAGAACTTTCAGGCGGACAGCAACAACGGGTTTTTTTGGCGAGAGCATTGGCCCAAAAAGCAGATATGTATTTTTTAGACGAACCATTTGTTGGAGTAGATATTACGAGTGAAGAAACGATAATTTCTGTCTTAAAACAATTACGCAATCAAGGTAAAACTGTCGTGGTTGTCCATCATGACTTAAGTAAAGCAGCTGATTATTTTGATCAATTGATTTTATTAAATAAAGAACTTATTGAGTATGGTGAAGTTGCAAAAGTATTTGCTCCTGAAATAATCGGTCGTGCTTATAATCAACCTTTTCAAATTAAGCCAGACACAGAGGTGTTTGTATGATGGACTTTATTGAGGGCATTATTCAATATGGCTTTTTACAAAAAGCCTTACTCACTTCTATAATGGTCGGAATTATTTGTGGTGTGATTGGTTGTTTTATCATTTTACGAGGAATGGCTTTAATGGGCGATGCTATTTCACATGCTGTTCTACCTGGAGTCGCTCTTTCTTATATGATTGGAATTAATTTCTTTTTTGGCGCTGTCTTTACGGGTGTATTAACTGCCCTAGGTATTGGATTCATCAGTCAAAATAGTCGAATTAAAAACGATGTATCCATTGGGATTATGTTTACTGCAGCGTTTGCTTCAGGGATTATTCTCATTACGATGATGAAAAGTAGTACCGATTTATATCATATTCTCTTTGGTAACGTGTTAGCTGTTCGACCAGATGAAATGTGGACCACTTTGTTTATTGGAATCATCGTATTGGTTAGTATCTATCTATTCTATAAAGAATTACTTGTTAGCTCGTTTGATCCTACAATGGCTCGAGCTTACGGACTACCAGTAAGAGTCATCCATTACTTCTTAATGGTTTTACTGACTTTAGTTACAGTTGCCTCTCTTCAAACAGTTGGCATCATTCTTGTAGTAGCGATGCTGATTACTCCCGCTTCTACTGCATATTTACTAACGAATAGATTATGGGTCATGTTATACCTGTCTGCAGGGCTTGGAATTCTATCATCCATTATTGGATTGTATTTTAGTTACACTTATAATCTGGCATCAGGTGCAACAATTGTACTTGCAGCAACTTTCTTATTCATATTGGCATTTATCTTTTCACCTAAACAAGGCTTGCTATGGCGTTCAATGAAAAACTTTAAAAGAAAAACGAGTTCAACTTAGATTTAATTGGAGGAATTAAAAATGAAAATAAAAATTTTAGGGATTTTCACTATACTTATTGCTGTGTTGTCATTAGCAGGATGTGGGAATCAAGATGAGAAAACAGATTCATCATCAGATAAAATTCAAGTGATTACGACCTATTCGATTCTTTACGATATTGCAAAAAACGTTGGTGGTGACCGCGTAGAAATTCATTCTTTAGCACCGGTCGGATCAAACCCGCATGAATATGATCCGCTTCCAAAGGATGTTCAATTGACAACAGATGCTGATATTGTTTTTTATAATGGATTGAACCTTGAAGGTGGCAACTCTTGGTTTGAGAAGCTGTTGTTAACTGCAGGTAAATCAGGTGATGATGCTCCGGTCTTTCGCTTAAGTGAAGGTGTTACACCTATGCATTTAACATCTAAAGGTAAAGAAAGTGAAGAAGATCCACATGCTTGGTTAGATGTTCGTAACGGGATAAAATATGCAGAAAATGCACGAGATGGTTTTATAAAAGTAGATCCAGACCATGCAGATGTTTATGAAGAGAACGCAAAAGCGTATATCGCTGAATTAGAGAAATTACATGAAGAAGCAGTTGCTCGCTATCAAGAAATTCCAAAAGAACAACGTCTTTTGATTACAAGTGAAGGGGCATTTAAATATTTCTCTGCAGCTTACGATTTTGAAGCGGCTTATATTTGGGAAATTAATTCCGAGAATCAAGGATCGCCTGAACAAGTTAGTTCAATTGTAGATTTCATTCGTTCAAAAGAAAATCCTGTTCTCTTTGTCGAAACGAGCATTGATCCTCGTAGTATGGAAATGGTTTCTTCTGAAACAGGTGTCCCGATTTACGGAAAAGTATTTACAGATTCCATCGGGAAGCCTGGCGAAGATGGAGATACGTATATAAAAATGATGAAATGGAACATTGATACGATCTTTAAAGGTTTAACTGAAAAAGAGTAAAGAACCGATTTATTTTTTCATCGATTGAAAACATGGTATAATCGACTCTCAATCGAGTAGACCTTATCTGACAAACTCAGCAAAGATTCCTACTGAAATTAGACGGAGAAGGTGAAAAAATGATCGAAATTAAAATTTCTACATTGAGTGATGGAGAATTTAAACGTGGTGTTTTTGCTACAGAAAACATCGCAAAAGGTGTGTTGTTTCACGCAGCACCTGTACTTCCCTATCCAAATGATGAACATGAACACATTGAAAAGACATTACTAGCCGATTATGCTTTCGAATATGGTGCAAACCACACGGCAATCGTGCTAGGTTACGGCATGTTATTCAATCATTCTTATACGCCTAATGCGCATTACGATATAAACTTCGAAAACCACACATTCGATTTTTATGCCTATACGGATATTGAAGCTGGT
>JAHIWI010000338.1 GCA_018816185.1 Bacillota bacterium | reverse complement strand
GAGAAATGAAAAACCTGTTGATAGTCAACAGGTATCATTTACTCGCTTATTCGCAGTTGTTTATGGAATTGGTAACGACTTGTCCATGCTTCGATAAAGTCTGGGGCAAATGGACCTTTCCTTTGTTTAATCCATCCGATTAACTTGTCGATATTCCGTTCCAAAATCCAATCGATTTCATCTGGATAATTCATTAGTTTTTTATGATCTTCAAACTCATCTTCATCCAATATTGTATATGACATATCCGGGAACACTTTTACGTCCAAGTCATAATCAATATATTTGAGCGATTGGTTATCATAAACAAATGGAGAGCTGATATTGCAGTAATAATAAACACCATCTTCGCGCAACATACAAATAATATTAAACCAGTGCTCTGCATGAAAATAGCATATAGATGGTTCACGCGTTAACCATGTACGACCGTCTGACTCTGTTACAAGAGTCTTTTCGTTCGCGCCAATGACAATATTTTTCGTCCCTTTTAGAACCATTGTTTCTTGCCAGACGCGGTGGATTCGGCCGTTATGCTTGTAGCTGTGTATTTGAATCGTTTCTCCTTCTGCCGGTATTGGCATTTTTAAGACCACCTTTTGTCATAGCACAATTATATACAGTTTGTTGTTATGTCCCCATTATAACAATCCAATGTATAAAACTATAGCAAAAAAAATCAGCGAAGGCTAATGCCCTCGCTGACCGGTGGTTTCTAATCCATTATTTCGTTTGGTTTGTGCGGTTTGCTGCTCCATTTTTCTTCTGAGCAGACTGTTGGTTTTGGCGTTTTACTTCAGTTACATCTGTTTCAGTACCAAACTCAGTTTGACCATAAGTTCCTGGAGTACCAGAAGCATATTGTTTTTTCATTTCTGATTGTTGGTTTTGTTGTCTAACGTTATTTGCGTTAGTTGGTTGGTTGCTGTTGTTTTTGTTTGCCATGGATTTTTCACCTCCGTGCTCATTAAGATGTGCACGAAAGGCAATAATATTCACAGGAAATTTTTTCTTACATGACGATTGAACGTCCACCATCCACAATAATTGTTTGTCCACGAATCATATCAGAGTCATCTGAAATAAGGAACATCGCAGTCTTCACCATATCTTCGATTTCAACCATACGACCAGCAGGAGTATTTTTTCGAGCATCATCAAGTAATTCTTCACGATTAGGGAAATGCTTTAATGCATCCGTGTCTAACGCTCCACCTGAAACCGTATTAACAGCAATTCCTTTTTGCGCTAACTCAACAGCAAGGTATCGTGTAATCGATTCAATTGCCGCTTTTGAAACACCAACAGTTGTATAATTTTCTAGGTAACGAATTGAACCTAGAGAACTAACCCCAACAATTTTTCCACCTTTGTCCATTAACTTGGCTGCTTCTTGTGCACCAAATAACATAGCTTTTGCGTTAATATTCATCGTCCAGTCCCAATGTGATTCTTCCAGTTCCATGACAGGACGAAGAACACCTGAAGCTGCATTACTAACAAACACATCTAAACGTCCAAACTCTTCACGTATGGTTTCGAACATTGCTTTTAGTTTTTCGATATCTCCAACGTTCGCTCGAACAAGAAGTGCTTTTTGACCAAGTGCTTCAATTTCCTTTACTGTTTCAAGTGCTGCAGTTTTACTGCGCGCATAGTTCACAACAATATCATATCCGTTTTTCGCTAGCTCAATTGCTAGTGCTTTCCCTAAACCTCTACTACTACCTGTTACAAGTGCTACTTTATTTGTTGTCATTTTCAAATCCCCTTTCTTGAAAAACCTGCCACATTTTCAACATAGGTACAGGCATCGGTACCGTGTTTACTTCTTCTATAGTTAACCATTTACAGGAGGATGGAATCCCCAAATCCACTACTCCTTGTCCAGAAAGAGTATTCATATTCCATGTTAAATGAGAAAAGATATGTTTTAAAGGTCCTAATTCAATTTCTTTTGTGAAATAAATACCGTATCTTTCCTGCATTAACGGAATGGTTTCATCTTCCAAAGTAACCTTTTCGACCATAGGGAATTGCCACAAGTTTGCGAGCAAACCACTTGAAGGTCTTTTCTCCATTAAAAATTGTCCGTTTTCATTTTGAATAATAAATACATCATACTGCAGCGATTTTGTTTTTTTATTTTTTGTTTTTATTGGTAGATTGTGTTGTTCTCCAGCAAAGAATGCTGCACAGTTTTCACGGACAGGACATAGTAAACACTTTGGAGAAGTTGGCGTACAAATGGTTGCACCGAGTTCCATCAATCCTTGATTAAAAGAAGAAGGATCAATTGGATCAATTAATTCTTTGACAGCCTCTTCAAAAACTTTTCTCGTTTTAGGTTTGGCGATATCTTCCTTTATTAACAACACACGTGATAAAACTCTCATGACGTTCCCGTCCACTGCATGTTCTGGTTTCTGATAGGCAATACTTAAAATAGCACCAGCCGTGTAAGGTCCGACTCCTTTTAGTGAAGAAATT
>JAHIWI010000337.1 GCA_018816185.1 Bacillota bacterium | reverse complement strand
TGTTGTTAAAACTACTGATAATATCCATGTAATTAACAGAAAGACAAAGACACTAAGCGCGACCATTAAGACGCCAAATTTCAAAAACACAACTACTTCATCATAAATACGTTCATAAGGAATTAGTTCCGAGAATTGAGAAACAAATACTGCTAAACCTGATAGTACGACGCCTATACCTCCAGAAGTTGTAGCTAACACTAGCAATTCTTTACTAGTCATTTGGTAGATTCTCTTCGTTTTAACTGTAGATTCTTCCAAAGACATTTCCTCTTCAACTAACTGTGCTTCGCTTAATTTAGATGAAGATTTTCTTCTTTTGGCATCGGCTAACTCTTTTTCAATCCGACTTGCTGCACTTTTTGTAATAGCTGTCAGTTCAGCCTCAGCTTCATCAGAAACACCAGAACCCGCAGTTTCTATTTTTAATTTAACTAATTTAAACGGACGATGAAAGATACCTTCCGTATAATTGACACTTTGAATGCGCTCAAACGGAATGTATCTTTTCTTTTTCACAAATAAACCATACTCAATACGAAGTTCATCGTCCTCGAACCAGTAAACAAAACGCTTCCATTTGATTATTCCACTTGTTAAAACAAGCGTTAGAACTAGAACACCAATGATATAGGGGATATAACTTGTCCATCCCCCTTCTCCTCCACCTTGAAAACCATTTGCAACAAAAACAATAACGAACGGGAAAATTAAGTCCTTCAACCCTTTAACAAAATTAATGACGGCAGAGATGGGATGAAGTTTAAAACGCTCATCAGACATCATCTTCAGCCACCCTTGCCAAGGTAGAAATACGAGATCTAAGTTCATCTGCCTCCGCCGTTACTAAAGCAGGAATCGTATGACTTGTCGCAGCAGTAGAAATCGTTATAGATGCTAGGTCGTGCTTCCTTAAAATTGGACCTTGTTCCGTATCAACATGTTGAACTCGAACCATCGGAACCAACGTCCGTTTCACCACAAACAACCCATGCTGCAATTCTATTTCTTCTTCTCTCACTTCATATCTCCAACGCAACCATCTCAGCTTTGGGAATAAATAAATGAATATGTATCCATATACTACAGGAATCACAATACTTACTATGTAAATCCACATCGGACCTTCAAGCCACCAATTTAATAAACTCGCACCGATTACTAAAAGAACAATAATGACAGTGTGCATGACACCATATATCCTCCACACTTTTAACCCTTTAACTGAAATTCGATTGACGGGTTCATTTCTCATTCAAACACCTTCTTTCTCTATGCATACGATATTACAGGAAAAATGTTTCATTATAAATGTGAATAGGATATTTTTCGGAATTTAAATTACGTGTAAACACTTATTTAGGAAAGCTTGCTCTTTCATTTGACGATCTTGCTCTTTCAGCAGACGATCTTTCTCTCTCACATTGATATCTTCAACTCAATTTCATGTTTCATGGACTTTCACCTAATTATTTACCAATTATCAGCGTGGATTTAGATTAACTTGATTGAAATGGAAGGTGGTTGGTTATTTCTTACGCTTTCCGCGGACGAAACGCAGGAGCCTTCAGAAATACTCAACCACTGCTTGTTTAAGTACTTATTAAGCAGATATGTTTCTGAATTAAATTTGTAGTTGGCAGTTATAAAATCAATTGTGTTTAGCCTTATATGCGTAATAACGTACATTGTTATATCTATTTTTATACCGATTTCATTTGATTGAAATGGAGGCGGCGAGTCCAGGGGGATTAGCAAGAACTTTAGACCCTGGAGCGGATTTTAAAAGAACAAAGACTAAAAACGCCACGTCCTGTGGCAACGTCTTTGAAACCAACATCCTGTTGGCCTCCCCCGGAAAGCGACCGCCGCAATGTGAATCAACATTTATTATGTCCTCTTTATAAATACATAGGTTGCATAATGATAAACACATCTTTCTGGTCAACAAAAAAATACCACAGTCGATTAGGACTGTGGTATCTGAAATTTAATTTAGCTTTCACGACGTGAAGATGTACGTGGACGTCCACCTTTGCTAGTACCTTGAGATGAAGAAGAAGATCCATCACGAGGACCACTGCTGCGACGTGATCCACTACGATCATAACCGCGACTAGAAGAACCTGATGAACTACGTCCACCACCACCACCACTGCGATTGCCTTTATAGCCTCCGCCGCTGCGACCGCCGCCGCCCTCTTTACGAGATGGCAATGGGCGTTCTTCAGAAATTGAAACTGGTGTATCACTTGGCTCACGAGTCATTGATTTTAATGCTGCTGCAATAATATCAATTGCTTCATGTTTTTCAAGTAATTCCGTTACGAATGAACGGTAATCACCAATATTGTTTTTGCTAACCATTTCAGAAAGTGACTCAACAGCTAGACGTTGTTGACCAACTAGAGCCTCATCAGAACTTGGTGGACGTAATGGTGACATACGTTT
>JAHIWI010000071.1 GCA_018816185.1 Bacillota bacterium | reverse complement strand
TGCTTTTTTCGCACTTCCTTTACTGACAAATGAAAGCGGTATTCATACGAATGCAGTTTATGGATTTACGATGATGCTACAAAAGATTTTAGATGAAGAAAATCCCACGCATATGTTGGTAGCATTTGATGCAGGAAAAACGACATTTAGACATTCTACTTTTGGAGAATACAAGGGAGGACGTCAAAAGACTCCACCAGAACTTTCAGAGCAATTTCCTTACTTGCGAAAATTGTTAACTGCCTATCAAATCCCTCAGTATGAACTCGAAATGTATGAGGCAGATGATATTATCGGAACACTTAGCAAACAATCAGAACTAACTGGTGATGAAGTTGTAATTGTTTCTGGTGATAAAGATTTAACGCAATTATCATCTCCTACGACAACTGTGTACATTACTAGAAAAGGTATGACAGATATTGAGAAATACACCCCAGAACATATTAAAGAGAAATATGGCTTAACACCTGATCAAATTATCGATATGAAAGGGTTAATGGGCGATTCATCCGATAACATACCGGGTGTCCCTGGAGTCGGAGAAAAAACGGCTATTAAATTATTGCTTGAACACGAAACGGTAGACGGAGTTTACCAAGGTTTAGAAAGTGTTAAAGGGAAGTTGAAAGAAAAGCTAGAAGCGAATGAAGAGCAAGCGAAAATGAGTAAAGTACTTGCCACGATTGAGACAAATGCCCCCATAACAATTGGCTTCAAAGATCTTCAGTATGAGGGGCCAAACATGGAAGAAGTGTTGAATATTTGGCAAGAGCTTTCCTTTAAATCACTACTTGAGAAAACTACTTACACCCAAAAAGAAGTCGCTCAAGAAGACATTGTATTTGAACACCTTACAATAATAACATCGGAACATTTATCAGATGAGATGGCCGTCCATTTAGAGTTGTATGATGAACAATATCATACAGCAGATATGTTAGGACTTGCATTAGTAGATGAACACAATGCCTATTTCATAAAAGTGGATGATGCCTTTAAATCAACAGATTTCCGAGCGTGGTTAATTGATGAGACAAAGAAAAAGCGATTAGTTGATGCAAAAGCTGCACTTGCAGCATTCCATCGAAAAGATGTTTTGCTAGATGGAGTGGAATTTGATTTTGTATTAGCAGCCTATATTGTGAATCCTGCCATTACCTCAGACGATGTAGCTGTTTTATCGAGAGAGTTTGGCTACATGGAAGTCTCGACTAATGAACAAGTGTATGGAAAAGGTGCTAAAAAATCCGTACCGGAAGTTGACATCCTCAGTGATCATATTGTTCGAAAAGCAATGGCTGTTTGGAAATTAAGAAATACAATGGATGACAAACTAAAAGAAAACGAACAATATGAGCTATACCATGACCTTGAACTACCTCTTGCCACTATTCTTGGGAAGATGGAATCAGATGGCGTCAAAGTCGACAAACAAACACTTTTAGACATCGGCGAAGATTTAGCTGGAAAGCTTACTGAAATTGAACAAGCGATCTATCATGCATCTGGTGAAAGCTTCAACATTAACTCACCTAAACAACTAGGCGTTGTCTTATTTGAGAAACTTGGTCTGCCACCTTTAAAGAAAACAAAGACGGGTTATTCTACTGCAGCAGATGTTTTAGAAAAACTTGAAGGAAAACATGCCATTATTTCTCATATTTTACTTTACCGACAATTAGGTAAGCTTCAATCTACCTATATTGAAGGTCTTTTAAAAGAAATTCATGAAGACGATGGAAAAATCCATACTCGTTACCAACAAGCTCTGACTCAAACAGGTAGACTGAGTTCTACGAATCCTAATTTACAAAATATACCCGTTCGATTAGAAGAAGGGCGTAAAATCCGAAAAGCCTTTGTTCCTTCTCAACCTGACTGGGTTTTATTTGCAGCCGATTATTCACAAATTGAACTACGTGTATTGGCTCATATGTCAGATGACGCTGAATTAATTGACGCTTTCCGAAACGATCTTGATATCCATACAAAAACTGCAATGGATGTTTTCCATGTGGAAGCAGATGCAGTGACATCAGATATGCGCCGCGCCGCCAAAGCAGTTAATTTTGGGATAGTTTATGGAATTAGTGATTATGGTCTGTCTCAAAACTTGTCGATCACGCGTAAAGAAGCAGCGGAATTTATTGATCGCTATTTACAGAGTTTCCCGGGAGTTAAAGAATATATGGACAATATCGTTCATGAAGCGAAGCAAAAAGGATTTGTTACGACGATTTTAAATAGAAGAAGATATTTACCAGATATTACGAGCTCGAACTTTAATTTACGTGGCTTTGCTGAACGCACAGCAATGAATACACCAATACAAGGTAGTGCTGCGGATATTATTAAGAAAGCAATGATTGATATGGCTGATCGTTTAGAGAAGGAAAATCTCCAAACCCGTATGCTACTTCAAGTTCATGATGAATTAATCTTTGAAGCACCACCTGAAGAAATTGCCATTTTAGAAAAAATCGTGCCTGAAGTGATGGAGCATGCAATCGAATTGAAAGTTCCTTTAAAAGTTGATTATGCATATGGTTCCACTTGGTACGAAACGAAATAAGGGGGCTGACTAATTGCCTGAATTGCCAGAGGTGGAAGGAGTAGTAAACTCCTTAAAACCAGTTGCAACTGGGAAGACAATTAATGAAGTAAAGGTTTCTTCAGTCATTACCCATGCACACTCACAAGGAAGACAAGCCATCGTCAAAGGAAGATCACTTCAACAGTTTTGTAGTGATCTAGCAGGTGCCAAAATTGAACAAGTGGTTAGAAGATCTAAATATATTTATTTTCATTTAATAAAAAACAATGAACAAAAGTTACTGGTCACTCACTTAGGTATGACTGGCGCATGGTTTTATGTTCAGCATACCGAAGATGTGACAGAAGAGAAATTCAGGAGACATATTCATGTTCAGTTTCAATTAGATGACGACATGATTTTAGTCTATGCTGACATCCGAAGATTTGGGGAAATGAGATTGCTCGATATGGAATCACAATTTCCACCTCTTTTATTAATGGCTCCAGAACCCTTTGAAGAAATTGCGCTGAATCATTTTTTGCAGATGTCTTTATTGCCCAAATACCAACAAAAATCGATTAAAGAAACAATTATGGACGGACAAGTCATTTCAGGCTGTGGAAATATATATGCAACTGAAGCATTGTTTCGAATGAAGATACATCCTGGTAGGACGGTCAAACGCATTAGTGAGAAAAGAAAAGTACAGTTGTTTAAAGAGATTGTAGATGTATTGAATGAAAGTATTTCTGCAGGAGGCAGTTCAATCTCTGATTACCGGAATATAAATGGTGAAGCGGGAAATATGCAAGACCGCTTACAAATGTATGGGAAGAAAATTTGTCCATCATGTCATCAACCAGTTAAGCAGCGAGTGCTCGGAGGACGAAATTCTTGGTATTGTTCTACATGTCAACGATAAAGGATGAAGAGTTACATGATTATTGGTTTAACAGGGAGTATAGCGAGTGGGAAAAGCACGGTTTCTAAAATGCTTCAAGATATGGGATTCTCCATTATTGATGCAGATATTGTGGCGAGAGAAGTTGTCGAGCTAGGAAGTGATACACTTCAAGAAATACAAAACCAGTTCGGAAATGAAGTACTTCATACAGATGGAACACTTAATCGAGAAGTTCTTGGCTCCATGATTTTTCACCAACCGGCAAAACGCAAACAATTAAACGACATCATGCATCCCGCTATTAGAAAGGAAATGTTAAAACAGCGTGATGAGTTGACCAAAAAGGGAAATGAAACATTTTTTATGGATATTCCATTGCTTTTTGAAAGTCGTCTTCAACATTTGGTTGAGAAAATATTAGTTGTTTCGGTGACAGAGGACGTTCAATTAGAGCGTCTCATGAGTCGCAATAACTTGTCCAAAGAAGAAGCAGAAGCGCGAATTAAATCTCAGTTACCTTTATCCGAAAAAGAAAAAGGGGCTGATGCGGTTATCTATAACAATGGATCAATTGAGGAGTCTAAAAAGCAATTAGAAAGCATTTTAAAAATTTGGGATGTATCACCTTATAATTCAGAAAAGTAGAACTTCTTTAGGTTTAGTTGAAAGTGTTTACCCAAATTTAATATGTGTTATACTAATTACGGATAAAAGTTCAACAGTATAACATACATGTAGGAGGATTTTTCAATGTCAGCTTCTATTGCTATTAATGGTTTTGGCCGTATTGGCCGTATGGTATTCCGACAAGCTATTCTTGAAGATAATCTAGACGTAGTGGCAATTAATGCCAGCTACCCCGCTGAAACGTTAGCACATTTGATTAAGTATGACACAAATCACGGTACATTCTCTGGAACAGTAGAAATTGAAGAAAATGCGCTAATCGTTAATGGTAAAAGAGTTCAACTAGTCAGTGACCGTGATCCTCTAAATTTACCTTGGAAAGAAATGAATATTGATATTGTTATTGAAGCTACAGGTAAATTTAATGCACGTGAGAAAGCAGCGTTGCATTTAGAAGCAGGTGCAAAAAAAGTAATATTGACTGCTCCTGGTAAAAATGAAGATGTAACAATCGTTATGGGTGTTAATGATGACAAATTAGACATTGAGGCACATGATGTTATCTCAAATGCTAGTTGTACAACGAATTGTCTTGCTCCAGTAGCGAAAGTATTAAATGATACTTTTGGTATTGAAAATGGATTAATGACAACTGTTCACGCATATACAAATGATCAGAAAAATTTAGATAACCCACATAAAGATTTACGTAGAGCTCGTGCATGTGCACAATCTATCATCCCAACATCTACAGGAGCAGCTAAAGCGTTATCATTAGTGTTGCCTGAATTGCAAGGGAAACTTCATGGATTGTCATTACGTGTACCAACACCAAACGTATCACTTGTAGATTTAGTTGTAGATCTGCAACAAGACGTAACAGTTGAAGATGTGAACAATGCTTTTATTAAAGCGTCTGAGGGAAGTATGAAAGGTGTACTTGGTTTCACTACTGAACCTTTAGTTTCAATTGATTTTAATACAAATCCACATTCTGCAATCATTGACGGTTTAACAACGATGGTAATGGGTTCAAGAAAAGTAAAAGTTCTTGCTTGGTATGACAATGAATGGGGTTATTCAGCTCGTGTCGTTGACTTGACGAAAAAAGTTGGCGCAGCACTTAAAGAAAAAGTTCAAGCTTAATATAAACATTCATTCTATCTTTTGATAGAGTGGATGTTTTTTATATACAATAGATAACAATTTTTATTTTCCAATTTGATTCCTAATATTATGTGCTTAACTGAACATGGATGTAGTTGGCTAATTCTTTCGCTTTCCGGGGACGAAACGCAAGCCTCCTCGGCTCATCTATCTCTGATAGCTGAACCTGTGGGGTCTTGCGTGTTTCGTTTTTCCGCAGGAGTCTTCAGAAATAGTCAACCACTTTCCTAGAAAATAGTTTGAGGAGTTATGAAACGACTTGAAAATTGTAACTCATATGACAAAGATGCTCTTTTCTTAAAGTGTAATAATATAAAAAGTATTAATTCACCCGAGAACATGAATGAAATTTTTTTAAAGGATTCATGTTGATTGGAATGGAGGCGGCGACTCCGAGGGGAGATGGCATGAGTTTTAGACCCTGGAGCGGAATCTAGAGGAACAAAGACTAAGAACGCCACATCACGTGGCAACGTCTTTGAAACCAACAGCCTGTTGGCCTCCCCCGGAAAGCGTCCGACGCAATGGAAATCAACATTTTTTATTTGTCTACAATCTAAAACATTTTTATTGAAGTAATAATCCTTAAGTTTTAAAAGCAATCTCTAACAAAGAATTCCATTTATAAAGTATTGTGAAATTATTTTAAGTTTTTATCTTGCATTGATATTTAAAACATCATATAATGACATTCGTGTACTTCGAATGTACATACGGACTGCTTAAAGGGTTAGGACCTCTCTGGACTAACTTTCCCCCGTGGTAGTCAAACTTTAAGAAGGTTACAAAATTCTTAAATTTTTTATTAGAGGGGGAAAACGAACCATGGAAACAATGGGACGTCATGTAATTGCAGAACTTTGGGAATGTGAATTTGACAAATTAAACGATGTGAATTTTATCGAAAGAACATTTGTTGATGCAGCACTAAAATCAGGAGCGGAAGTACGTGAAGTTGCTTTCCACAAATTTGCACCACAGGGTGTAAGTGGAGTAGTAATTATTTCCGAGTCACATTTAACGATTCATAGCTTTCCTGAACACGGTTACGCAAGTATCGATGTATATACATGTGGCGATTTAGATCCAACGATAGCTGCAGAATACATTGCAGATGCACTTGGATCAAAAACTCGTGAAACAATGGAACTGCCTCGTGGTATGGGTCCAGTTAAAGCGGGTAAAGCACTTGTAACAGCACATGCATAACATTTGAAATTATAAACGAGAGAGCAGAGGGAGAAATTCCTCTGCTTTTTCGATTTTAGGGACAAATGTTTGATATAATAAATGAAATAAAAGAATTACGAAATCAGGAGATTATCATATGAGATGCCCAAGCTGTCAATACAATGGAACAAGAGTTGTCGATTCTAGACCTGTCGATGATAATAAGGCGATACGCCGAAGAAGAGAATGTGAGGATTGTGGTTCTCGTTTTACTACTTTTGAAAAAGTAGAAGAGATGCCATTAATCGTTGTGAAAAAAGATGGGTCACGAGAAGAATTCAGTCACGAAAAAGTTTTACGTGGTCTTATTCGTGCTTGTGAAAAACGTCCCGTTTCTTTAGATGTACTTGAGAACGTCGTCTTTTCAATTGAAAAAGATTTACGTCGTATTGGAAATTCTGAAGTGAAGTCAGAAGAAGTTGGTGAAATGGTAATGGACCGTTTAGCCAAAATTGATGAAGTAGCTTATGTGAGATTTGCATCTGTCTACCGCCAGTTTAAAGACATCAATGTATTTATCGATGAACTAAAAGATTTATTGAAAAAGACACCAGAAGACCCACGTTAAGGTAAGGGAGGTATGATGTATGCAATTTTTGTTTAAAGAACTTCAACCCGTGGATAGCTGCATCATTCAAATGCCTTATCCATTAACGGATCAAGATCGTCAGTTAGTAACTCTTTTATATAAGCCCATTATCGGAATTGAAGCTATGAGTCTTTATTTTACATTATGGGCTGAATCTGAGTACCATCCTGCTGAACCCGTTAGTCATTATTTTTTAATGGA
>JAHIWI010000070.1 GCA_018816185.1 Bacillota bacterium | reverse complement strand
GGCAAAAGAGTTTGGTCGAAAAGGAATTCAAGTAAATGCGGTTGCACCAGGATTCATTTCAACTAGTATGGTTGAAAAAATTCCTCAAGCGATGCTTGAGAAAATGGCTTCCGCTGTTTCGCTGCAACGACTTGGGCAACCTGAAGATGTCGCAAATGCTTATTTGTTTTTAGCTTCAAACGAAGCTGATTATATCACAGGTCATGTTCTTCATATAGACGGCGGTATTATGATGTAAATCACCGGGTAACGCTATTTCTATTTAGTTTTTGTATAATAGACATTGAGGTGACTTATTTATGTATATTAGTGAAAAAGAAGTAGAAGTTCGTTATGCAGAAACCGATCAGATGGGCGTAGTGTATCATGCGAATTATTTAGTTTGGATGGAAATTGGTCGTACCAATCTGATAGAAGATTTAGGTTATACGTATGCAGGTCTTGAAAGTGAAGGCTATTTATCACCAGTAATTGATTTAAGTATTCAATATAAAGCATCTTTAAAGTATGGACAGACGGCCATTGTTCGTACATGGGTTGAATCACATGGGAAATTAAGAACAAGTTATGGTTATGAGATTTTACATAAAGATGGAACAGTAGCAGCAACAGCTAAATCAGAACATGTCTTAGTGAAAAAAGAATCATTTAGACCGGTTCCGCTAAAAAAAGTAGATCCCTCTTGGGACGCAAAGTATTGTGAAATTGCAAAGGTGAAAAACTAATGGCTTTTGGAATCAAACGTCAAGAGTTAATGTCATGGAAGGAAGCAGTAAGTCGAGGAGAAATTTCATTTCTAACTCATTACTGGCTAGATGAACGATTTCCAGGTTGTAAAACTGTAACAAAAGTTGGTTGTTCAGATGTTGAACGGTTGATTCACTGGGGGAAACAATACGGATTAAAACCAGAGTGGATTGATTTTAAAGAAGGTTATCCACATTATGATTTATTTGGTCATTATCAAGAGAGTATTTTGAGTAAAGAAGGCATGTTAAATCAACTTAAACGTTTTGTGTGAAGAAGAAAACCACTATGTATTGAAACATAGTGGTTTTTGGATTCATTTTTTATATGAGTAGGTAAGTTCTTTTGACTTAGGATCGATATCCACATGAAGATCGTGACCGTCAAAATACCATTCATCATGTTCTTCGATATAAAAGTGGATGTCGTCTTCCATTAGCTCGACTGAAATCTCCATTGGTTCTTCTTTCGTAACACCTAAAGAGAATCCAGCATGCAATGAACTAGAACCACCATAGCGTGCGTAAAAACGAATATGTTCGCCTTTTTTTGTTTCCATTTCTTCTTTAAACCAACTCATAGCATCGTCTGAAATGATGATTTTCATTTGAACACCAACCTTTCATGTTCTATTGTATTATATCCACTTCACTTTTGGCTCGGTTCCTGCTTTAATTCTTGTCATATTTGCTCGATGGCGATACAAGATAAACGTCGCTAATAAAATAATAACAATTAGCAGGGGTATATCCACTCTATAAAATATGTTGTATAAAATTGTATAAAGTAGACCAAGCATAGCGAGAATCATAGAAGTTAAAGAAACCATTTTTGTTAGTTTTAATACGATAAAGAATCCTGCCAACATGATGACAAATAGCGGCCAGTGATAGGCAAGAAGGACACCACCTGAAGTCGCGACTGCTTTTCCACCTTTAAATTGTGCAAAAATCGGAAACATATGCCCTATAACTGCCAACACACCCAGTATAAGAGGGTGTACATCTGTATTCGAAAAGAACGGCAGAAGAGGTAAGAGAGTAGCTGTTGTTCCTTTTAGGATGTCTAAAATGGAAACGATTAAACCGGCTTTAACTCCTAACGTACGAAACGTATTTGTTCCGCCTAAATTTCCACTTCCGTGTTCGCGAATATCTGTTTTATAAAGAAGTTTTCCAACCCATAAAGCTGATGGAATTGATCCTAATAAGTACGCGATAACTAATATAATTACAGTGTTCATAAAATGCCCCTTTAAAGTTAGTACTTACTCT
>JAHIWI010000006.1 GCA_018816185.1 Bacillota bacterium | reverse complement strand
TTTGCAGAGGAATTCAAATTCTTAACATTTCGGCAGGAGGAAATATTTATCAAGATATTTATTCTCAATTTGATAAACCCCTTTTACAACATGCGCAATTGGCTCCTCGCCATCATGCTTCGCATTTTATTCAAATAGAAAAAGCAACGAAGCTTCATGGTATTTTACAAAGCGATTTGGTAAAAGTGAATAGCTTTCACCATCAGGCAGTTAAAAAAATTCCTAAAGCTTTTGAAATTTGTGCAATTGCAAATGATGGGTTAATTGAAGCGATTGAGAGCAAAGAACATGATTTTGTTTTAGGTATTCAATGGCATCCTGAAGGCATGTTCAAAAAGAATGATTCATCGTCCGTTTCCATATTTCAAGCTTTTATTAAAGCTTGTCAAAAAAAAGAATGGCCAATTTCATAATTCATTCATGAAAATATCTTTCCTGGGAAAACTACAAGACATCACGACCTTTGGAGGGATACGGATTGAATCGATGGCTTCGATTAACTACACTTAGTGCCTGTTTCTTACTACTTTCCTCTGGTGCATATGCGAATGAACAGCAACCCACGAGAGAACAAGTGTTGGAAAAGCGAATGGCCTATTATATAAATTACTCGAGCGACATTTTGCCATGGTATTATTTAGCTGCAATTGATCAGTATGAACGGAATATTCAAGAAGTTCGGAGAGATCTACCAAAGCGAGATGGAATTGTCGCCATGCAATTTTCAGATGACTATTGGGTAGGACCACTTAATCCACAAAGAGATGATAATTACTCACTGTCCATCGCATTTTTTAATGGGAATGGTGTGGACGCTAATGGTGATGGGCTAGCAGACCGGAAGAACGATGACGATGTGATGGGGACGCTTGTCGAGTTACTGAATGTACAAGGTCATAGCGAAAAGGACTTTAAAAAAGCAGTTAAGAATTACTATCAGAATGATTTGGCTGTTAATCAAATCCTGACAACAGCGAAGATTTATCAGCATTTTGAAACAATCAACTTAGATCAGCATGCATTTCCACTTCCACTAAGACAAGATTATAGCTATCGAAGTACTTGGGGAGATCGTCGTGGATGGGGTGGCAGAAGAATTCACGAAGGTACAGACTTGTTTGCTTCCTATGGAATGCCTGTTAAATCCACCACATATGGCATGATTGAAACAATGGGCTGGAACGAATATGGTGGATGGCGAGTTGGCATACGAGATGTAAATAATACCTATCATTATTACGCTCATTTATCGAGCTTTAACAAAAAAGTTAAACAGGGTGACATTATTGAACCGGGCACGATTATAGGCTATGTTGGCAGTTCAGGCTACGGAAAAAAATGGACTTCTGGTCGCTTCCCACCGCACCTGCATTACGGTATGTATAAATTTAATGGTCGTACAGAATGGGCTTACGATCCCTTCCCAGCTTTAAGAAGATGGGAACAAGAAGAACGTAAAAGAGGAAGTTAATAATGAAAAAATAAAACCTCTCAGTACCTAAAAAGGAACTGGGAGGTTAATTCATGTCATCAATTTTTAATTATTCCCATCCGCTCGTTCAGCTTGTCAAAAACAGAGTTCAGTTGGTCCTCAGTAATGCTTTCATACTGATCACCAAGACTTACTTCAAAGGTACAAGAGTGATCACTTGTTTCTCTAACATAACCTGAAATACCAACCTTGGAAGATTCCATAATTTCTTTTAAGATCTGTTCCATCTCTTCTTTTGAAGCATCAAAGTGTACATGAAACATGTTTGAAACAGGTACAGAAGGGATTGTTGTCACCGCATGACATGAATTAAATCGTTTAGCCAAATCCATTGCATCACGGTAGTATTTGTCCATTTTGTCTACACGTAGATCAAAATAAGTATCCGCAGCAATGATATACGGATAGAGACTAATTAAATTCCCACCATATCGTTGCTTCCACACCTTCGACTCCTGTGTAAAATCAGCGTCACCAACAAGTACTGCCCCGGCGATTCCACCAATCCCTTTGTAAACAGAGATGTAAACACTGTCAAACAAATCACAAATTTCAGCAGCTGATTTCTGGTAATACGGAAGAATTTCCAGTAAACGTGCACCATCTAAATGCAGCTGTATCCCTTTTTCACGACAATACTTCGATATTTCTACTAGCGTTTCAAAGTCAGGTAATTGCCCTCCAATTTCTCGTTGAGGTAATTCCAGCAACAAACAGGCGATGTTTTCCTCCATATTCACAACGTCTTCTAAGGTGATCACCCTGTTCAT
>JAHIWI010000069.1 GCA_018816185.1 Bacillota bacterium | reverse complement strand
GTCTGTTGAAATTCAAAAATTAGATGGGTCTGTTGTTGAGCGCGAAGCTTATACGGCTGAATTAGATATGAGCGACATCGAAAAAGGCACATACCCTCACTATATGTTAAAAGAAATTGACGAGCAGCCAGCTGTAATGCGTAAAATCATTCAAGCATACCAAAATGAAAACGGTGAGCTTGAAATCGACGAAGCTATTTTAACGGCTTTGAATGAAGCGGATCGTATGTATATCATTGCAGCTGGAACGAGCTATCATGCTGGTTTAGTTGGAAAAGAATACTTCGAGAAAATTGCTGGAATCCCTGTAGAAGTTCATATCTCAAGTGAGTTCGGTTACAACATGCCGTTACTATCTGAAAAACCGTTGTTCATGTTCATCACACAATCAGGTGAAACAGCAGATAGCCGTCAAGTTCTTGTGAAAATTAAAGAACTTGGTCACCCAACATTAACAGTAACGAATGTGAAGGGATCTACGCTTTCTCGTGAAGCAGACCACACGTTGTTATTACATGCAGGTCCTGAAATTGCCGTAGCTTCTACAAAGGCATATACAGCACAAATCGCGGTTCTTGCATTAACAGCAGCAGTTGCTGGGAAAAAAGCGGGACGCGAGGTCGATTTCGATATCGTTCAGGAGTTAGGTATCGTGGCAAATGCTATTCAGGCAATGGTTGATTCTAAAGAAGAAATGGAGCAAATCGCTCGTGACTTCTTATCGACAACACGCAATGCATTCTTCATTGGTCGTAACTTAGACTTTGCTGTCAGCATGGAAGGCGCATTGAAACTAAAAGAGATTTCTTACATTCAAGCAGAAGGATTCGCTGGTGGCGAATTGAAACACGGAACGATTGCCCTAATCGAAGACGGTACGCCAATCTTCGCTCTTGCGACTCAAAAAGCAGTGAGCTTGAACATTCGCGGAAACGTAAAAGAAGTAGTAGCTCGTGGAGCAAATCCGTGTATTATTGCAATGGAAGGCATGGAAGAAGAAGGCGACACATTGGTATTACCAAAAGTGCATCCTTTACTAACACCACTAGTGTCTGTTATTCCATTACAACTGATCAGTTACTATGCAGCACTTCACCGCGACTGTGACGTTGATAAGCCAAGGAATTTAGCTAAATCTGTTACAGTTGAATAGGTTTTAATTACTGATTGAATTTTGTAATAGATTTGAATAGAAAGTTGCCAAATACACCCCGTTAGATATGAATCTAACGGGGTGTATTTTTACGTCTAAAAGAAAAAAGAATATTGTGAATAACCAAAATTTTATATATGATGGTTGAATGATATAGAAAAATTGGTAATTACTGATTGAGATAGGCATATTTCAGATAGAGAATAGAATATGCTGTTCATTACATGAATTTCATTGCTTGGGGGATATGTATGTGGAACATGTTAAAGACCTTTTTTATCCTAGAGAAATCAAATAAAAGAAATATTTTCGCTTGTATTAGTGTGGCCATATTTGTATTTGGGTTGATGTTTTTCGTGAAAACGGAGGATTTAGGAAATGCGGTTAAAGAAAAATCGGGTGAATATCAATCATTATCTTCTGCGTTGAGTCAATATCAAAATGTTGATGCTACTGATAGTGGAAATGGTAGTAACTTATATAAAAATTTAGTGCTCCAGCAACTATTAGTATCAAAGCAAAGAATGGCCATAAAAATGGATCGACCGGAACTGTTTATGGACGCAGCTATTGAACTTACTGATTTAAGAACTAAATCCTTTGGTATGGAGGGTTTTGACAATGTGGAGAGTTATCTACCTTCGAAAATAGAAAATCAGTTGGATCGAGTGTTTTATGATTATATGAATCAAACAGGAATTCCTTTATCGATAGATTCTTTAACATTCTTTCAATTTCTATCCTATTTATTTGTAGTGTTAGGTTCTGTGTGGTTTGTTTTTATAAGTATTTATACATGTGGAATCATGATAGAAGATTTTCAACATACATCACTAATCAAGGGTTATCCGATTACGTTCGATAAGTATGTGATCGCTAAATCTATCGCAACAATGCTTATAGTAGGTGTATTTATTGTAGAGATATTTATTTTCAGCCTCCCATTGTTATATTTTAAAGGAGTAGGAAATCCTTCTTATCCAATTCCAGTCTTTGATGGTGTTTTTACCGTATATCCAATCTACAAGTACATAGGTGTAGCAATTCTATATATGATTTTTATTTCCATTTTCACAATTCTACTATCTGTCATTCTGAATGTCTTACTGAAGAATATGTATTTGACGTTGTTTGTTGAATTGTTATTATTTATTGTCCCTATGCTATTTCCAAATATGATGAATCTAATTCCGTATAATCCGTTTAACTATATGAATTATTCTCACTTATTAAATGGGCAGACACCCGACCTCGCAAATCCCGTTGTCCTAAATGCCACACATGGACTAATTTATATCGGGATGAGTATTGTCTTAATGGTAGTCGCTGTAAAGATCTTTTTGACTACTGGCAAACTAAAAAGGGTCTAGGAGAGTGAAAATCATGTGGGCATATTTTAAATTAGAATTTTTTCAATTCATGCGTAATAAAAAGAATATCGCCATTTACGTCATTCTTCTTTTCTTCTCGTGCTATTTTGCAATAAAAATAGCTCCAACCTATAATCCGATAGAAAAAGTGGAAGTCAATGAAATAGAGGCTCGATATGAGACAAGGGAAGAATTTCTAAACAATGTTGTGATAAATGATGGGACGCACCATTTAACTAGGTATGCTGCGGCAATATTTCCTGAATGGAACGAATACGATAAACAAAGATTAGATGCGATTAATCAGAACAATTTGAAAGAATATGCGGAGGCTACATATAAGTGGTATGCGTACTCTGATAACATGATTTTTTATCGTGGAGGTGGGGTTCTATACTACAATCCGGGGTATTACACGTTTGGAAATAATTATGCAACGATGGACGGACACTTTGGTTACTTATATAATGCAAGTCGTTACGAAGGGTATACAGAAGTCAATTCTGATTTAACTATCAATATTTTCGAGGAACGGACTGCGTTACAAACCTTACAACGGTTATTAAACTCGTACCTACCGTTAATTCTTATCGTGAGCTGTATACTCTTCACCGTGGATATTGTATTGAAGGATAGAAGGAATCCAACACTGTTACAGGGGTTACCACTATCAGATTGGCGAAAGTTGATGGTTAAAGGCTTTGTTTCATTATTAGGTAGCGTATTAGCCATAATCCCACTTTCGGTAGGTCTACTCATCATTGGTGTTCAAAATGGATTCGGTGATTTTGGTTTGCCTGTTCCAATTTATATAGCTGATGATATCTTTTCTAACAGGATGATGTGGGAATATCTAATTCAAAACATGCTATTAATTATTTTCTGGTTTTCCCTTATTATTTCATTGGTACTACTTGCAAGTGTGACGTTAAAAAATGAGTTTGCAAATTTATTTGTAGCCAGCGTTTTGGTACTTGCAGAATTGATGTATTTTAATAGAGGAATTGGTGCTATTAAAGATTTTCATTGGTATCCAACGAGCTATGTTCAAGTAGGCCAGATTACTTCGGGGTATCGCAATTACCTCTACGCTTCCGAAGCCCTCACATTTGGAAGTGGACTAGCCATTATCGGATTGTGTACGTGTATGTTTCTGTTCTTCACTTTTTTACTAAGTAATCGAAGGAAGTTTAAACTACTTTAGCGAGTAGAGATGGAGGGATGAAATGATTGAGTTACAAAGAATTGGTGTGCAGTTTACAGGTCGAGACATTTTAAAAGAAGTTACTGTTACATTCATGCCTGGAGAAATTATTGGTTTGGTAGCTCCAAATGGGACCGGAAAGTCTACGCTTATGAATGTCATTATGAACTATATCAATCCGAGTAGCGGGAAAGTCATTTTAAATCAGGAATTACAATATACAACTAAAAAGAATGAAGTGAAAATTCGTCAACTGGTCTCCATGATGCCTGATCAGAGTGACTTATATAATCAGATTTCTGGAAAAGAACATCTGAAAATCTATTCATCCATGTGGCACAGTAATCCAAAATTGATTGATCAAACAATTAAAGAACTAGGAATGGAGTCGTATATCCATAAAAATACAGGGACATATTCATTAGGTATGCGCCAAAGACTTTGTTTTGCGATGCAAATCGTGTCAGATACGCAAGTAATGCTAATGGACGAAGTGATGAATGGATTAGACCCTACTCATGTCGAACTTATTTCGCAAATCCTTGTTAAAAAGAAGTCAGAGGGAAAAACGGTGATTGTAGCTTCACATCTATTGGAAAACTTAGAGAAATACGCGGATCGCATTTTCTTTATGAAAAATGGGGAGTTAATACATGTGAATGACATATCTCCAGGCTTCGAAGAAAGAGAAATCACAACCCTTCGAATAAAAGAGCTGACAGATCATTTAAAAGAAAAGATTTCAAATGAATTTCCGGAAACCAACGTAAAATCATTACGAAATGGAAGTACTCTAATAGATGTCCGCGGATATGATTCTAAGAAACTAGGAAATGTTGTAGAATTTCTAAAAGTAAATGAAATAACAGAGTTCAGTTTTGGGAAAGTCACATTAAATGACTTGTATTCAATGTATTATCAAGAAGGATGACGATATGAGTTAGTTTCTAGAGATGATTAGAGTTGGATTAAGTATATAAATTTTTCGTCTTCATAACACCACATGTGAACCGTACTAAATTTTTAAAGCGTATGTTCAGAAAATCTACTGAACATACGCTTTTTTAAAATGCAGGTAGTTTTTTAAAATTGATATTGGTTTTGTGATTTACTTATCTATTAGTTCAATCTTAGTTCCTGACCCAGATGCAGGTAGTGATGTATCTATAGCTTCATACCAAACTTTAACCTGGTCTCCTAGTTTTACATTTATGATTTCTTCATTGAAGG
>JAHIWI010000336.1 GCA_018816185.1 Bacillota bacterium | reverse complement strand
GAGCTTTTAGCTGCTATCGACTCTCCTGAAGCATTCGATTCTGAATACCGTGCAGGTAAATTCCGCGAATGGCAAGAATATATGTCTGAAAATGTTCCAATCATTCCAACTCAATACCGTTTAGAACTTCGTCCAGTTAACCATGCTGTGAAGTACTATGATATTGACTACTCTGGTAACTTTGATTGGAATCAAGTTGAATTAATTTCTGAAGATCCAGTTAAATCTTCTAAATAATTCAGAATAGGAAATCCCCACAACTTTGCGAAAGCTGAGTTGTGGGGATTTTTGATTGTGTAAAAATAGTGACTAGATATTACAATTCTTAATGAGCAAAAGAATAGAAGTTGATTTTCATTGCTGCGGACGCTTTCCGCGGGCAAGACTTCAGCCGCTTCCCTCGCGATGCTCAGTCCAGGGTCTTAAGTTCTTGCTGATTCCGCTGGAAAGATTAGGACCAAAGAATTTGGTGCTAATCTTTGCGACGAAGCTAGCGCAGCGATGCAGGAGCAGATGTTTTACGCCGCCTCCATTTCAATCAACAGTACACATTGAAAAGAAATTGTATTTAACAATATTAATTCCGATATTGATGGAACGGTCTTCGTATGAACGAGAACGTGAAAGAAAATGCCTAAGAGAATGACAACCACTTGAAACTGGAAGCTCATCTCCAATTGTTTTAAATAAAGATGTTCCTTCAGAAGCGTAGCCTTAAAAAGCTAATTAGGGCTGCTAAAGCAGCCTTTGTTATTGGAAACTCCTGGGCTTTCGCGTGTAGAATACGAAATTGAGTGAAAGGTCGGCGATTGAACGTGAAAGGTAACGCTTTGAACGTGAAAGATTGCCACTTGAAAGTGAAAGGTCATCTTCAATAGCTTTAAATAAACAACGATATCCCATCAGAAGCGAAGCGTAAAAGAGCTAATTTGGGCTGCTAAAGCAGCCTTTGCTGTTGGAAACTCCTGGGCTTTCGCGTGTAGAATACGAAATTTAGTGAAAGGTCGATGATTGAACGTGAAAGATAACGCTTTAAAAGTGTAAGACTGCCACTTGAAAGTGGAAGCTCGTCTTCAATTGCTTTAAATAAACAACGATATCCCATCAGAAGCAAAGCGTAAAAGAGCTAATTTGGGCTGCTAAAGCAGCCTTTGCTGTTGGAAACTTCTGGGCTTTCGCGTGTAGAATACGAAATTGAGTGAAAGGTCAGTGATTGAACGTGAAAGATAACGTTTTGAAAGTGAAAGATTGCCACTTGAAAGTGAAAGCTCATCTCAAAATTTATTAAGAATTTCTCATCAGAATTTAAAATCCCCACAACTATGAGAAGTTGTGGGGATTTTGTATGAAGGTATAGAAGCAATCATATGCTAGTACAAAAGGATGCGGTACTTGGCTAAATGGATGGCTTTTGTTGCTTGTTATATTCTAGTCGTAATTAGTTGCTCACATGTGCTGTTTTATATGAACTATCGATCCCTTGGGTACTCATGGAAAAGTGTCTGGCTATTTATCTTCCAGACACCCGATTTTTTTGTATTCGTTTGTTCTTTTGTACTTTTAGCGATTATCGTTTTCTTCCCAAGCCCATCGCGTTCTCCATTTTTTTAAGAGTTTTCAACGCCATAGCGTTTGCTTTTCTCGCACCTTCATCTAATATGTCATCCAGTTGTTCTGAATGCAGAAGGGTTTCGTAACGCTCTTGAATAGGTGTAAGGTGATCAATAACACTCTTGGCTACTGAAGCTTTAAAATCACCATATCCAACACCTTCGTATTGAGAAACTAAATCTTCTATTGATATACCTGTCAGCGCTGATTCAATAATCAACAGATTCGATACTCCTGGTTTATTTTCAACATCAAAAGCAACGATACCTTCAGAATCTGTAACTGCACTTTTAATTTTCTTCTCAATTTCTTTAGGCGTATCTAATAAAGTGATTGTTGATTTTTTATTCGGATCCGATTTACTCATTTTCTTTAACGGATCTTGAAGTGATTTGATACGAGCACCATTTTTCGGTAAGCGAATCTCTGGAATGGTTAAAATATCGTTGTAGCGCTTGTTAAAACGTTCTGCTAAATCACGCGTTAACTCAACATGTTGTTTTTGATCATCCCCAACTGGAACAATATCCGTTTGGTAAAGAAGAATGTCAGCTGCCATAAGAGGAGGGTAGGTTAATAAAGAAGCAGATACGCCATCTTTTCCTTCACTCTTATCTTTAAATTGAGTCATACGCTCAAGTTCGCCGATGTAAGAAATACATTGCATAATCCAACCCGCCTGAGCATGTGCTGGAACTTCAGATTGAATGAATAGTGTTGCTTTTTGTGGGTCAATGCCAACTGCTAAATAAAGAGCCGCAAGAGAACGGATAGATTCTCTTAGCTTTAAGCGATCCTGCGGTACCGTGATAGCATGTTGATCTACAATACAAAATAAACAATCGTATTCATCTTGTAATGTTGTAAATTGACGGAATGCGCCGATGTAGTTACCTATCGTAACAACACCAGTTGGTTGGACACCTGAAAAAATCTTTTTCATGTTTAAATTCCTCCTTAAATATAAAAAAACACATCAATCTCCCTAAAAAGGGACGAATGATGTGTGAATCCGTGGTACCACCCAGATTGTCAAAGTTTCTTGACCTCTTTAACTTCGTAACGTGAAGGGGACGTATTCGACTACAATTATACAAGTTCGCCGAATATGCTCTGAAGTCCATTCGATTTGAAGGGAAGATCTGTTTTCACCAACCACAGATTCTCTAAACTGCCCGTTCAAATGTACTACTCTTCGTCTTTGCAATTAACGTATATTTTGTTAGTTATTAT
>JAHIWI010000335.1 GCA_018816185.1 Bacillota bacterium | reverse complement strand
GTCGCTTCAATTCGGCTACCTGGTATTAATTCTCCACCTAATAATTCTTTTGCAACCGCCGTTTCGACATGACGTTGTATAAATCGACGTAATGGCCGTGCGCCAAAAGCAGCGTCTGTTCCTTGTTCAACAACCCACGCTATTAGTTCTGGCGTAAACGTTAGATGGATTTCTTGTTCAGCGACACGTTTAGCAAGCTGCTCAAGATATTTCTCCGTGATCGCTTCGAAATGAGAACCTTTTAGTGAATGGAATAAAACGACTTCATCCATACGATTCAATAGTTCCGGTTTGAAGTGAGCGCGTAAAGCAGTCATTACTTGGTCTTCCGCATGTTCTCCACCATGTAATAGATACTGCGATCCAATATTGGAAGTTAAAATAACCACAGTGTTTGTGAAGTTAACCATTCGTCCTTGGCTATCTGTAATACGTCCATCGTCTAGTAGTTGCAACAAAATATTCGCTACATCTGGATGTGCTTTTTCAATTTCATCTAACAACACAACCGAATATGGATTTCGTCGCACCGCTTCAGTTAATTGTCCACCTTCTTCATACCCGATATAACCAGGAGGTGCCCCTACTAGTCTAGAAACACTATGCTTTTCCATGTATTCAGACATATCAATTCGAATGAAATGATCCTCGGAATCAAACAAATTAGCAGCTAACGCTTTCGCTAATTCTGTTTTTCCCACTCCAGTCGGACCCAGGAATAAGAAGGAACCAATCGGTTTAGAAGGATCTTTAATTCCTGCACGAGCACGCCATACAGCTTCCGTTACAAATTGCACGGCTTGGTCTTGCCCCACAACTCGTTCTTGAAGTGTTTCTTTTAAGCGCAATAATTTATCTCGCTCTCCTTCGATAAGCTTAGTCACAGGGATGCCCGTCCATCTAGCTACAATTGAAGCAATTTCTTCAGCTGTTACTTCTTCTCGTAATAAGCGATTATCTGTGCTTGATTCAAGAGCGGCTTCTAAATCGGCCAATTCTTTTTCGAGAGATGGCATTTTACCATGACGCAGTTCTGCTGCTTTATTTAAGTCATAGCGATTTTCTGCATCCTCTAAGTCTCTTCGATAAACGTCTAATTGTTCACGTTTTTCTTGTATATGTTTCAGTGATTCTTTTTCAGTTGTCCATTGGTTGCGCATAGCTTCTGTTGACGATTTTAGTGTCTCTAGTTCTGTACGCAAATTAGTTAACCTTTTTTGACTAGCAGGATCTTTTTCTTTCATCAATGCCTGTTCTTCTATTTCAAGTTGCATCATTCTTCTTGTAACTTCATCCAGTTCCTGCGGCATCGAGTCAATTTCAGTACGAATCATTGCACAAGCTTCATCAACTAAATCAATCGCTTTGTCTGGTAAAAAACGTTCAGTTAAATAACGGTTCGAAAGTTGAGCTGCTGCTACAATCGCACGGTCATGTATGCGCACCGCATGATGCAATTCAAATCGTTCCTTTAAACCACGCAAGATCGAAACCGTATCTTCAACAGAAGGTTCTCGAACAAGCACTTGTTGGAATCGACGTTCTAACGCAGGATCTTTTTCAATATGCATTCTATACTCATCGAGAGTTGTTGCACCAATACAATGCAACTCACCACGAGCCAGCATCGGTTTTAACATATTCCCTGCGTCCATCGCACCTTCTGTTTTACCTGCACCAACAATGGTATGGATTTCATCAATGAATAAAATGATGCGCCCTTCACTGTCTTTTACTTCTTTCAAGACTGCTTTTAAACGTTCTTCAAATTCTCCACGATATTTAGCACCTGCGATTAAGGACGCCATATCTAACTCAAAGATATCTCGATCTTTTAATCCTTCAGGCACGTCTTTTCTTACAATACGTTGTGCTAATCCTTCTACAATTGCTGTTTTCCCAACACCAGGTTCTCCGATAAGAACCGGATTATTTTTCGTTTTACGAGAAAGAATTCGAATCACATGACGAATCTCTTGATCACGTCCAATAACCGGATCCATTTTGCCATTTCGAGCTTGTTCGACAAGGTTTCGACCGTATAATTCAAGAGGCTTTTTTTGTTCATTTTGTTGTTGCATACATCCCACTCCTCAAAGTTTGACCTTTTTTGACTATTATACGATTGAACATGGAAAACTGTAAAGAAAAGTGATTTCGAATGAAAATCTGTACTTTGTAAATGTTTTT
>JAHIWI010000068.1 GCA_018816185.1 Bacillota bacterium | reverse complement strand
TTAAGTTTAGCAACGCATATTTATTCAATAAAATGAAGAGGGAACAATAATATGCCAATAATAAAACACGAAATTTATATAGAAGCACCTATCCATGTTTGTTTTGATCTTGCTAGAAACATTCAAGTACATATGGAAACTACTTCAAAGACAAAGGAAAGAGCAATTGGTGGAGTAACTGAAGGATTAATTGAATTAGGTGAAAGTGTTACGTGGGAAGCGGTGCATTTAGGCATAAAACGAAAATTGACTGCGAAGATTACTGAAATGGAAAAGCCCTACCGATTTACGGATGAAATGGTGAAAGGCGCATTTCATTCGTTTAAGCATACACACGAATTTATAGAAAGTGGGACGGGTACTGCCATGAAAGATGAATTTGCATACATTTCCCCCCTCGGCATATTGGGCAAATTAGCCGATCGACTATTCCTAGAGAAATACATGCAGGCGTTTATTGTGAATCGAGCTTTAGCATTAAAAGAAATAGCAGAGAAAAAATGCAATTAAGATAATTAACTGCATAGGTGAGGTGATAGGTATGAATGAAAAATTAAATCACGCAATAAAACTTAGAGAGTCTCGGCAATTAGAGAAGTCAAATAGTGTTCTAACTGAGTTGGTTCAAAGCTTTCCAACCGATGCCTATATTAATTACCAATGTGCATGGAGTTTTGACGTCATGGGTGAGGAATCAAAAGCGGTTCCTTATTATGAAAAGGCAATTGAATTGGGTCTATCAGGAAAAGATTTAGAGGGAGCAATTATAGGTTTAGGAAGTACATATCGAACACTTGGACAATATGAAAACTCACATGGTATTTTAGTAAAAGGATTGGAGCTTTTTCCAGACAATCAAGCAATCAAAGTATTCTTTTCGATGACATTATATAACCTACAAAAACATAGTTCAGCTATGGAAATTCTTCTGAATTCTCTAGTAGAAAATTCTGCTGATCAAGATATTCAAAAATACAAGAAAGCAATCACATTCTATGCAGATAAGTTGGATGAAACGTGGGGTAAAAACAATGACTAGAAATGAAATTGGTTATTCAGTAGGCGGAATTGGACTTGGATTCATCCTGTCAGGAATAATTTATCCGTTAGGATATTTACACTCTTATAAGGTTTTTACGACTATGCAAATGGTTGGGGCGTCTTTAATATTTTGTAGTTTGTTTATTCGAAAACCGATGAAGGGGTAGGTTTCTATGATTGACCATGAAAATTCAAGTCAACGTCATAACAGAGAGAAAAACCCATTTCCTCACTTATCTGATTCCATTAACCGTTCCATGGTAGGTGATTTGACCGCGCTCACAAAAGGTGGATGTATGGAAAAAATCTTATTAATTGTTATCGACTTAATAGGATTTTTGATTCTAGCTAAGTGCTCTACATAGTTACTTTTTTCAAATAAAAAAGGTACTGCCACCAACCCTAAAGTTAGTAGAAGTACCTTTCATATGAATGCGTAAAATGAATTCAGTATACGAAGTATCGAATAGAAAAGCTATTCTACGACTTACTCTTCGCCTTCTGTTTCTTCATTTTTGTTTTCATCATCCACGTCGTCCATCTCTTCACCGTCGTCTACGCCGTTGTCTTGATCGACACCGTCGCCACATCCAGTTAATCCTGCTAATACTAATCCGCCTGCAAATCCACTAGCTAATAATTTCTTTTTCCACTCTGCCATTTTTGTTTCCTCCTCGAATTGTTTGTTTTTGTTTTGCTTGTGTTCTAGTTGAAATTTACCCCTAGAAAATAAATCTAAAACCTAACTTTTGAAAATATTTTCCGAAAATTGTTTTTTGGACAATAACTTATTCGACAAAATCCTTACAGCCAAAAGGATTTGAAGCTCAAAATTGATTCCTATATTTTTTATGAGTAAACTGTAAAAAAGGAGTTGGAAACCGAATGAAAACTGAAAAACAATACTTCGATGAAGCCATTTCGCTGCAAACATATATGGAGAAAATGGATCAACATAAAGAAAATAGTGAACGTGTATATGAGCAATTTCATGTCCCTCAGGATGATGAATTTATTTCATTATTAAAAGAAAAAGAACCAAGTATTTTAGCGATTACTGAAGATTGGTGTGGCGATGCAATGATGAATAATGCGATTTTACGTCGAATAGCAGAAGCAGCAAGTATCGATGTGAATGTCGTGTATCGTGACCAAACGTTGGATTTAATGGATCAATACTTAACAAATGGTGGCCGTTCAATTCCCATCTATTTGCTTTTGAATAAAGATGGGGAAGTCATCAGCCAATGGGGACCACGAGCACCTAAATTGCAGGAATATGTGATGAAGTTGAAAAAAGAATTACCATCAACTGAAGATCCAACTTTTAAAGAAAAACAACAAAAATTCATTAAAAACATTACGGATGAATATGTTTCGACACCAGAATATTGGTTGTGGGTTTATGAAGACATCCGAAAAGAATTTACAGCAGCCCTGCAAAAACAGTCATAATTGTTCGATTGCATGCATTGGTTTATAATAAAGAAAATGAAGCCGGCAGACTTTGCACGGCTTCTTTTCGTGGGATATGCAACTTTTTGTGAAGAAGCAGAGTCTTATGAATTGATGAATATGTAAAGCAGGAAGGAAATGTGTATGAAACGTGCACGTATTATTTATAATCCGACTTCGGGACGTGAGTTATTTAGAAAACACTTACCAGAAGTATTAGAAAAACTAGAAATAGCTGGATACGAA
Organism: Bacillota bacterium; assembly: GCA_018816185.1. Lineage (GTDB taxonomy): Bacteria > Bacillota > Bacilli > Bacillales_A > Planococcaceae > Paenisporosarcina. The sequence continues at coordinate 4,436 of JAHIWI010000068.1, read as the reverse complement.
ACGTCTTGTCACGCAACAACTTGTGAAGGCGATGCGGTAGAAGCTGCAAAACATGCAGTAGAACGCGGGTTTGACCTAGTCATTGCTGCAGGCGGAGACGGCACCCTAAATGAAGTGGTAGCCGGAATTAGCGGTTTTGAAAAGCGTCCGAAAGTTGGTCTGATTCCAATGGGCACGACCAATGATTTCGCACGTGCTCTTCGCATTCCACGTGATATTGAAAAAGCTGTCAATATAATCATTGCGAATGATTCGATTCCTGTAGACGTTGGTGTCGTTAACAATCGTCATTTCATTAACATCGCAGGTGGCGGTAAAATGACAGAGCTAACGTATGATGTTCCGAGTAAATTGAAGACCGTTCTTGGTCAACTTGCGTATTACTTAAAGGGAATAGAGATGATTCCATCGATTCGTGCGTCAAGACTGCGTATTGAATACGATGATGAGGTATTTGAAGATGAAGCGATGATGTTTTTAATCGGTCTGACGAATTCGGTTGGAGGGTTTGAAAAACTAGCACCTAATTCAAGCATTAATGATGGAAAATTCACGTTGATGATATTGAGAAAATGTCATATTGGAGAATTCATTCGTTTAGCAACTTTAGCTATTGGCGGTAACCATCTGGATGATCCATTGGTTATTTACAAAAAAGCGAGTCATATTAAAGTGACAGCAGAAGACCATGTTCAATTGAATCTCGATGGAGAATACGGCGGAAATCTGCCTGCGGTATTTGAAAACCTACACCGTCATATTGAGATTTTCGTACCAATCGATGATATTCGTGAACAAGATCGCCCATAAAATGCAAAAAAGCGTTTCCTTTAAAAATGGGGAAGCGCTTTTTCTTTCTTTATAACAATTCCACCGCTTTATCTTGTTCACCAGCAAGCTTCGGTAGCAATTCAACTGGTTCCCAGCGGAATTGGAATGTAAGCCCATTATCTAGCCCATCACTAATGACTTGATGATCCCAAGTTTGTTGCGTGCCTTCATAATTTAAATGGAAAAAGTTTCGTTCATACGCCGTTTGTTTGCCATTTGGATAGAAATTATATTTATGAATTTTACCAATGAAGGAAAGGTCATTTTTCACGATGCCCGTTTCTTCCGCAATCTCTCGATATAAGGCATCGATTAGCATTTCGTCTTCTTCAATCGTTCCTCCTGGTACTTGAAGACCTGCTTCAGGATGATTCTTATGCTCGAAAACGAGTAGTTCTAAATTTGGATCTTGACCTCTTGTAATATAAGCGAGCACTTTACGCTTTGTTTTCATCGCATGCACCTCTAAACTTAAGTATGATTTAATAAGAATACAAAATACTCTAAACTTTCGCAATCTATTTTTTTGACAGGTATTCACAGTTCCTTCACAACTGTGCAGGAAACGAACCCGTCACGTTTATTTAAAGCACCCCAAATGAGGTATGATAGGAATTAAGGAAGGTGACGTTATGTATAAGAAGCAAGAACGAATACTCATGTGGATTGTGATTATTGTCGCCGCAATCATGCTGTTGTCGATACTGGGTCGTATTTTCGGCCGTTAATAGGGGGAAAGTCAAATGGGCAATGAAGAGGCTTTATTTTTTAGTCGAGTTTTAACTGAATTGACGCTTTCATTTCATATTATTTATGCCACCATTGGCGTAGGTATTCCACTTATGATTATGATCGCACAATGGGTTGGTATAAAGAAAAATGATGAACATTATATTTTACTAGCTAGACGATGGGCACGCGGCTTCGTTATTACGGTTGCTGTTGGTGTTGTAACCGGTACCGCGATTGGCCTTCAACTTTCACTATTGTGGCCGAACTTTATGGAACTCGCAGGGAATGTAATTGCCTTGCCTTTATTCATGGAAACGTTCGCCTTTTTCTTTGAAGCAATCTTCTTAGGCATTTACTTATACACGTGGGATCGATTTGAAAATCAGAAAAAGCATTTATTATTATTAATTCCCGTGGCTATTGGGGCATCTTTCTCTGCAGTCTTTATTACCATCGTGAATGCGTTTATGAATGCACCTCAAGGGTTTGACCTAGTAAACGGGGAGTTAATCAACATCAATCCATTGCTAGCAATGTTTAACCCTGCAATGCCGACGAAAGTTGCGCATGTTGTAGTTACTGCATACATGACCTCGGCATTTGTATTAGCGTCAATCGCGGCATTCCGTTTGTTAAAAGGTTCGAATCATGTCTATCATAAGAAAGCTTTATTCTTAACTATGAAACTTGGTTTAATCTTCTCGATTGCAGCAGCAATTATCGGGGATTTCTCGGGTAAATATTTAGCCGAGTATCAACCAGAAAAATTAGCAGCGGCTGAATGGCATTTTGAAACAGAAGAGAACGCTTCCCTCATTATGTACGGAATTTTAGATGATGGTGAAGTGAAATATGCCATCGAAATTCCGTATGCTCTAAGTATACTGGCTCATGGCAATCCGTTTGAAGAAGTAATTGGCTTAGACCAATTCTCTGAAGATGAAATACCTCCATTATACATTCATTACTTGTTCGATATTATGGTGACCATTGGAATGGGGTTAGCATTCTTATCAGCTTTGTATGTATTTGCAAAATGGAGAAACTGGTCATTTGTACAAACCAAGTGGTTTAGATGGTTAATCGTAGCGGGTGGTCCGTTAGCTATGATTGCGATTGAAGCGGGTTGGTGGATGGCTGAAGTTGGAAGACAACCTTGGGTGCTGCGAGGCATCATGCGTACAGAGGATGCAGCAACTTCGAGTGGCCAAGTAGATATCATGCTTGTCTTATTTGCGGGACTGTATTTAATACTTGGCGTTGGTAGTGTGGTTGTTCTTCGACGCATGTTCAAGAGAAATCCAGTCGAGCAGGAAATTGAAGACCGACGTAAAGAACAGGGTGGTGGCATCAAATGACACTAACACTTGAGATTATCGGAATTTCGGTTTTATGGATGTTTTTGTTTGGTTACGTGATTGTTGCATCCATTGACTTTGGCGCTGGCTTCTTTAATGCCTACAATACATTAACGAGACGTGAACATATTTTAACGAATATTATTCAACGTTATTTATCACCAGTTTGGGAAGTAACCAATGTCTTTCTTGTGTTCTTCTTCGTCGGCGTCATTGGGTTCTTTCCAAAAACCGCATTTTACTACGGGACAACTCTTTTAGTACCAGCAAGTATCGCGATTATCTTGCTCGCACTTCGTGGGTCATACTATGCGTTTGCAACTTACGGTACAAACGGTCACAAAGGCTATACATTCATGTATGGAATCACGGGGTTATTCATTCCTGCATCACTTTCAACAGTGCTAACGATTTCTGAAGGTGGATTTATATCCATGGTCAACGGCAATCCCGTGCTCGATTACTGGGCACTGTTCACAAGTCCCTTAACATGGAGCATTGTGGTCCTAAGTATTGTTGCAGTTCTTTATATCTCCGCTGTTTTCTTAACTTGGTATGCCAATAAAGCCGGAGATCATTCAGCAACCGAGTTATTACGAAAATATGCCTTGATATGGGCGTTGCCAACAATGGTTACAGCTGCAGGCATTATTTTCGAATTAAGAGGGCATAATCCAGAGCATTATAATCGAATCCTCGATTTATGGTGGGTATTCGGGTTATCATTCCTCCTATTCGTAGGTACCGTTTGGCTGATTTGGAATCGACAGAAATATGGATTGGCATTTGGCTTATTAGCCGGTCAATTTGCACTCGCATTTTTCGGTTATGGCATTTCACATTATCCATTTTTGTTATATCCGTATTTAACAATTTACGACAGTTTCACGAATGAAGCGATGGCCATAGCCTTAATCGTGGCATTCATCGCGGGGCTAGGATTGTTATTACCATCACTATATCTATTATTACGTCTATTCTTGTTTAATAAAGACTATGTCAGTGGTAAAAAAGACAATCACGCCTAAAGGAGGCAGAACTCATGACAGATTTTATGATTTTTTACGCACCGTTCATTGTCTTAATTGGTGCCATCATTACGGCATTTGTGTTTGCACCTAAAGACGGTCCCGTTCGAGATAAAGAATAACGTTAAAACGCTTGAATCATTTTTATTGATTCGAGCGTTTTTTAATATTGATAACAACTTTGGAAATCAGTATATGTATAAAGGGACTGATTTTCATTTCGCCGGACGCTTTCCGGGGGGCACGGTTTTAGCCGCTTCCTTCGCGATGCTCAGTCCAGGGTCTAAAACTCGTGCTGATTCCCCCAGGAGTCGCCGGCTTCATTTCAATCAGTGAAGCATATAAATATCATTTATCTTTAAAAACTAAAATACAACCACTAATAATAAAATCAAATCAATTTAAAGAAAATCGAACATTTTTCTCTAACTGATATTGTGAAATACGACTGAATTTCACACATTTAATTAAATTTTGATTGAAACCA
>JAHIWI010000067.1 GCA_018816185.1 Bacillota bacterium | reverse complement strand
TCACCAGATGATTTCATTCTTTTAACTAATACAGAAGACTTTGCTTCACCTTTAAGATTAGATTCCACATGACTTTCAACAGAGTTTCTCTCATCACTTGGAATGAAAGGAAAATTCAAATAATGCTTACCACGCCAATCTTTTAGTGTGTAGCCGAAAACATCTTCAAATTTTGGATTCATATCAAAAATTTTGCCTTCATTCGTAACCACAATGGTTGGATCCACGGTCATTGATAATAAAGACTGCATAAAGGCATACTTTTCTTCTATTTCTTTTTCTACAGAGACTTCCTTTGTTATAGCTAAAATATATTGTTGGCCTTCAAATAAAATGGGCTTTACAGTAGTTTCATTGACTAATTGCACATCTGAGAATAAAAAGAAGTCTTGAAAAGTCGTTTCGGTCTGTTCATCAATAGCTTTCAAATAATTTGATTGAATATCATTCAAATGTTCAGTAGATACCATTTCCTGCAATAAACGGTTTATGGGACATTCTTTGAAAATAAGTCGTGCACTTGGATTTACATAGATATAGTGAAAAGTTTGGTCATCTTGTCGTAAGAAAAAAACCAAATCCTTCGAGTTTCCATATAATAAATTGAATTGTGTTTTCGAGAAAAAAGGAACATTCATGGTATCACCCCCCTCTGGTCGTTTAAATTTACGACCAGTTTTCTTTAACTTGATTTGAAGCGTATTCAGTCAGTTTTTGATAGTCGGCTACTTCTTCTAAATGATTCGTCTTTTCGATCCAATTGAAACCGTTGTTTTTATCATACTCACCAATAAAGGTGCCAATTACAGTTGCATTACCGATTAATGTAACTTCATGTTGATCTTGCTTTTTGTCAATCACACATTTAACAAAGCCACCAGGATTGTAAACAGTTACATCACCTTTAGGAAGTAAATCTATTTCTGTTGCCACTAATGCAGATGCACTCATCGCCGTGCCGCAAGCATTCGTAAATCCAACCCCTCTTTCAAACGTTCGGACAAAAATACTTGTTTCATTAACAGGATGGACATAGCTTACATTTACGCCATCAGAAAAATATGGATTTACGCTATTTAAATATGTCGCAAGTTGTTCTTGATGCTCTAAGTTTTCAATATACTGTATAGGAACAATCCCTATTAAATGTGGATTTGGTATTGAAACCGCCGTGAAATGTATATCATCTGCAAATTCAGGAATAATTTGATTGATTACTGTTTTTTGGTTGTTATAGTTCATATGTAAGGTTGACAAATCAAATGATACAGGAGATATCTGCACTGAATAAGTAGGAATAGCATTGAAAATAGCAGTTTCGTTTTGTACCAATAAATCTACTCTCATTGTTTCGATTATGGCTCGACTTTTTTGAGATTTTTCTAAAACATACCTCGCCACACATCTTAACCCGTTTCCGCACATTGAGGCTTCAGAACCATCTGAATTAAATACGCGCATTTTAAAATCAGCATGTACTGATTTTGACACAACTAAGATTCCATCTGCACCCTTTTCGTTCGTTGGATCGCAAATAGAAATGGCTAGACTTGGCCAATCATATTGAGTATTCTCTAGCTCTTCATGCAAGTAAAAAGTGTTACCTGAACCGTGTACTTTTTGGAATAATAATTCCATAAAATCTCCTCCATTTACCCTATTACTATATGATAAATGTAAACGCAAGTGGTGACAACTAAACAACGAATTTTAAGCGTTTATTTTGTAACAAAAATTACACAAATTTTACGTAATTTTTTCTTTGCATTTTGATAAAAAGTTAGTATAGTAATAAAGCAAACAATTTCATATAACGATTTATCGTCAAATAGATCGTTAGGGAAGGCAAATGGTGCGCCACCAGCAATACGTCTGGTCCTAGTGGGTTCGATTCCCACCCCGGAATTTTTTATGCAATACAAAATGAAAAATTTCGAGGGGCTAGGGCTTGAATTCTCTCTTGACCTGCCCCGTTACGGAGGCGTTCAACATGATTAAACGACGTGAATTACACGAATGTGGTCACTTATTCGAGTATTTATCGCACCCATCTGTCTTCCCTTACGTACGTCAAAAAGCAAATTCTGCTGAAGAATTTATGTTTATGACGAAACAATTGATGGAAGAAGAAGAACGAGGCGAGGTTATCTCGCGTACGATTACCGATGACTATGGTCAACCTATTGGTACGATCAATTTATACGACATTCAAGATCAAGCTGGTTTTCTTGGAACTTGGATTGGTCAGCCTTTTCAAGGGAAAGGGTTTAACCAAAAAGCAAAAAATCTATTCTTAGAAGAATTGTTTTACCAGCATAATATTAATACCGTATTTCTTAGAATTAATGCTAAAAATGAAAAGTCGATTCGTGCTGCTGAAAAATTAGCCTATACGATGAAAGCAAATGACACTCATCCCGTATTATTAGCGGAAATTAATTCAGGTGTTCCGCAATACGAGTTATACCAAATTCCAAAAGATTTGTTTTATCTTTCTACAGCAGCTGCAAGGTTTGCTGAAGAAGAAGAACAAGCAATGTAAATACAAACAAACCGCTAGAGCAAAATGCTTTAGCGGTTTTTCTTTTTAAGAGTTTACATTATTAATGGATATATCAAAAAAAGTTGACGGGTGAACCAAAAATCAGTACTTACCGAATTTTTGAAACCCCTATAGATTTTAAAATCACCTTTAACAAAGCTGTATCTCAAACAGAATATGATGTAATAATATTAACCATTTCTTCAGGTGTTTTTGGCATCTCCGCTTCGTCCATCTTCGCTTTCAAATGAGGTGCTTGTGTTGCTAATTGTGAAATGGATGCTAGTAGGGACTCTGTCGTAACATCTTCTTCTTCAAGAACTAATGCCCATTCATTCTTTTTAAATAAATTTGCATTCAGTATTTGATCTCCCCTACTTTTTTGTTTTGAAAGTGGGATTAGTAACATTGGTTTTTTTAATGCCATAAATTCAAAGATTGAATTAGAACCTGCTCGAGAAATAATTAAGTCAGAAGCATGCAGTAAATCAGGAAGTTCATCCGTCACATATTCGAACTGTTTGTAGCCTTTTGTACCTTCTAATGCACTATCTTTTTTCCCTTTGCCACATAAGTGAATAACGTCATACGACATTAATAGGTGCGGAAGATTATTTCGTATTGCGTCATTTATCACAGATGACCCTTGGCTTCCCCCCATAATTAATATGACGGGCTTAAACCCAGAAAAATCACATTTTTGTAGTCCAGCTTGTTTATTCCCTTCAAATAACTGAGAACGAATGATGGATCCTGAACAACTAGATTTTTCTTTAGGCAAATGTTTTAATGTCTCAGGAAAAATGGAAAAGATATGATGCGCAAAGGGAATCGCAATTTTGTTCGCTAAACCAGGTGAAACATCAGACTCATGAATAACTACTGGGATGTTAGAGAGTTTTCCAGCGATGACAACTGGGACTGAGACGAAACCACCTTTTGAAAAGATAACAGATGGTTTAACTTTCTTTAAAATGACCAATGATTGTAAAAGGCCTCTTGCTACACGAATGGGATCTGTAAAATTCTTAATGGATGCGTATCTTCTTAATTTTCCACTTGAAATCGCATGGTATTGAATATGAGGAAATGCATCACGGATAATTTCATTTTCGATTCCTTCTTTTGAACCAATATAATGAATGTCATAATTCTCTTTTTCTAAGGTTGGTATGATGGCTTGATTAAGCGAAACATGACCAGCTGTTCCCCCACCAGTTAAAACTATTGTGTTTTTTTTCATTCATTTTCTCCAATCGATTTTATTTACAAGAATCTCTATTGTTTATTTAAAAAACGATTCATTCCTTTACATAATATACACTATTTCCGTCTGTTACATATACGATTTCAAGCAATGAAATAAAAGTGTAAAGGTCATAATCGGTATGTGGAGGTAGAATATTCTGACTTAATACAGACGGATGAATAAATGCTATACTTAAGGAAATTTTTTGAGAATCTTGGTGAAAACATATGCACGAAACGACACAAATGAAAGAAAAATGGGCTTTATTAATTAAAATTGTTTTTCCGATATTAATAACCCAAGTTTCCCTATACTTAGTATCCTTTTTCGATATTTTAATGACTAGTAGATATGGTAGTGAAGATTTAGCCGGTGTAGCGGTTGGTTCATCATTTTGGGTTCCGATTTACACAGGTTTAGCTGGAATTCTGTTAGCAACCACGCCACTTGTTGCTCATTTAGTTGGAGCAAAGAAAAAAAATGAAGTAAAAACAATTGTCCAGCAAGGATTATTCCTATCTTTAGCTCTTTCAATTGTTGTCATAATCATTTTATTATTTTCAATCAATCCATTATTAAATGTGATGGATTTGGAAACGCGAGTTCATGATGTGGCCAAGTCTTATTTAACTGCTATGCTAATTGGTATCATTCCACTTTTTGCATATACGGTTATTCGTTCCTATATGGACGCTCTTGGAAAAACACGAATTACGATGATTATTAGCTTACTTTCGGCTCCCATTAATATATGTTTTAATTATTTACTTATTTTCGGTAACTTCGGTTTTCCTGAATTAGGTGGAGCTGGAGCGGGATACGCTTCTGCCATCACGTATTGGCTCATCTTTTTTATCGCAGTTTTCATTGCACATAAACAGGAACCATTTAAAGAATATGAGTTATTCAAAAAATGGACATCTGTACAATTTTCAAAATGGATTGAAATCAGCAAAATTGGAATTCCGATTGGTTTATCGATTTTTGCAGAAACGAGTATTTTTTCTGCAGTTACTTTGATGATGGCTACCTATAGCACAGCTGTGATATCGGCCCATCAAATTGCTTTAAATTTCACCTCTTTGTTATATATGGTGCCACTGAGTATATCTATTGGTGCAACAGTATTAGTTGGCTATGAAGTTGGAGCAAAAAGATTACGCGATGCTCGAACTTATAGTTGGCTGAGTGTTGGTACCGCCATCATTTTTAGCTTTTTCTCAGCGTGTGTCTTATTTTTCTTCCGAGAACAAATTGCATCTCTTTACACTACGGACAAAGAGGTCATTAAATTAACCATTCACTTCTTTATATTTGCTGCTTTGTTCCAGTTATCTGATGCTATCCAAGCTCCAGTTCAAGGATCATTAAGAGGATATAAGGATGTAAATGTAACGTTTATAATGGCAATCATTTCATATTGGGTAATTGGATTGCCTGTCGGATATGTCTTATCTAAATTCACGGAATTTGGTCCATTTGGATATTGGATTGGACTAATAGTTGGTTTAACTGCAGGAGCAATAACACTATCTTATCGATTAATTAGAATTCAAAGAAAAGGAACACAATCCACTTGAGATTGTGTTCCTTTTGATTATGTTAACTTATTCTTCGAAAAAAACAATATTACGATCTATTAAAACAAGATACCTGTTCGTTTGATCTGAACATCATACTTAACATCAATTGTTAACTCACTAAATATATCTGCCCATTTGCCTTTTTCCCAAACTTTTGGATGAAATGCTCTAACTCTTCTTCCAATACCTATTGGATCACTTTTCGTTTGCTGAAGGACCTCAATCATCTCTATTGTATCTTCTTGTAATCTCTTCGATAAGTATTTTTCAAGTTCTTTTCTCTCTTTCTCATCTTCTAAACGATCCGCCGAAAATTCTTGAACGTCAACAATTAAATCATAAGACATAGTTACTTTACCTGACCGATCAAGTTGTTTGAAATCCCACTTTCTATTCACTCTTTTAACTTCTATTGATACGGGTATCCCTTCATAGGTATAAGTAATATCTGTATACCTACCGATCTCATCTTTTAGTATAGTTAATAATCTGGCTTGATTAACGTTTAAATAAGTGCCGGAATAGATCCTCCCCGTAAAAAGAGCTACACCTAATGTTTTCGGCGTATTCTCTTCTTCATTAATATGGAAGTATGGTAATGTGAGATCCATTCCATCATCAAAAAGGATTGTACAAATCGTTTGCAAATCAGTTTCTGGATAAATTGATGAGTTTGCAAGTCCTTTAATAAAATCGTCGTAGTAGGTACCAGCATCTTTATTTTCAGAGTTCCCTATTTCTATATATGGTTTAGTTGAACCCTCTGTCATCCCTACAAGAGTACTTAAACGATTATGTGCAGTTCGAAAATATACATCTAAAAATTGATAGAAATCAGTTTTTAGTGTCTCGTCTGAATATAAAAGAACGGATAGTTTAGAGACATCAAGATTTTGTGGTGTATTTGAATTCGCATGTATCCTTACTTCACGAGTTGAACGTCCTTCCCCTTTTACAATGATTGAACTCACCTCTTCTCCGATAATAATGGGGATAGAAAAATAAGAGATTAAATCATTCGCTTGCCCATCATGTCCAACCATGGAAGCTAAAGCGAAATCTTTATATTGACGTTCATCCCAACAACCACTTAACAACAGAACACATAAGAAACAGCTAAGTTTTTTGATCATTTTTTGACCTCCATGTATTTACTAATATCACCAAGAAAGGAATGATTAAAGCAAATACAAAATATCCGTACATCAAAATTTCATTGCCTACTTTGAAAAAATCTTTCCAAATAATGATCAAAGGGATAATAAACAATAGCAGATGTATTCCAATTACTGAACGTATTCCTTTTTTTGTTTTTTTCATATTAAATATTAAAACCACCGTAAACACGAGGTAAATGACTGTTATAACACTCCACATCATCCAAATTATGATGAAAAACAAATCAATTCTCTCTATAAATTGGACTTCTTGTGATTTTAAAATGTAAACGATAGGTTCTGGAACAATCGCAATTTCTGCCAGTGAAAAAAACATGATGGTAAATAAGATAGTTATTAAATAACAACTTCCAATAAATAATATATATTTCCCAATTGTTTTCATAAATATTTTTTCTGTATTCAATAAATACCCGCGATAGATTAAATACATTTCAGTTCCGACAAATGCAAGATTTGCTTCCTTTAAACCATTCACCCATTCCTTACCAGATATATTGCCCATTGGAAAAAGATTGGTCCATATTAAGTCAGGTGTGGCTAAAAATAAAAAAAAGAAAATTAGCGGAAATAACGGTACTAACAACACGCCTAAATTTACAACTGATTCAGGTCTACTCATATTCGCATATAATGAAGTCGCAACTATGATGGCAACTATGACGTAAGGTGGGGTGTTTTGAAATACCCACACTGCAAGTGATTTTTGAATATTTGCAACAAATAAAACTAATATTAACATGATATAAATTGAATATATCCACCTTAATAATCGATTCATAACAAAATGCTTATAATATTTTTCGAATAGAACAAGAATAAAAAATTGGATAACTAGCGCTACTATAAAGACGATCCATGCATCTTGTTGGGCAGCTTTTATGATGGGAGACTGAAATGCAATTGAAATAGATCCTGTTTGAACAATAAATAAAAATACAAAAAATTGATTTTTAGTTAGTGAAAATTTCATTTTTGGAAATCACCCGATTCTTCTTCAGGTTCTTTTGGACTAAATGAAGTCGCTTGATTATGTGGTTTAGTAAAAGGAAGTCTTAAAAATACGTCCTTAAAAACTTTCGGCCTAAAAGGAACAATCGGATAAAAATAAGGTTGTTTAAATGAACGTAAGTTAATGAGATGAATGAATAAAATAATTGTTCCAATGACAATGCCAAAAAAGCCAAGTACAGATGCTGCGAGCATAAATGGGTATCTTAGTAGACGAATTGTTGTATTCATCTCAATGGATGGGACAACAAAGCTAGATATAGCCGTTAAAGCCACAACGATTACCATCACATTTGAAACAAGCCCAGCACTTACGATAGCATCACCAATGACTAATCCCCCTACGATACCAATTGTTTGTCCAATTGGACTTGGTAAACGTATGCTTGCCTCTCGAATTAATTCAATTGTTATTTCTAAAATCATTGCTTCTATTAAGGGACGATAAGGTATGTCATTAACAGCTATTTTCACTGTTTTACTAAGTTCATAAGGAAGAACTTCAAAATGAAAACTGACGATGGCAATATAAAATGCTGGTAAAAAAATGGCTGTCATAAAACTAATAAATCTTAATGTACGATAAAATGTACCAACTAAAACACGTCCATTAAAATCATCAGGTGATTGAAAATAAGATGCAAATGTAACAGGACCAAGTAATACTGTAGGTGTATTATCTAGCATTAAAACAACTCTGCCTTCCAATAAATTTGTTGCAACTTTATCTGGACGCTCAGTTGTCATTAATTGTGGAAAAGGAGACCAAACCGTGTCTTCTAAATAATCAGCAAGCTGACCAGTGCCGACAAGATATTCCGTTTCAATTTTTCTTAGTCGGTATTCAATCTCATCCAATGTTACTTTGCTTACTTTCGATTCTATGTACATGTAAGTTATAGGTGAATTAGAAGACTGACTAATAATCATTTTCTTTACTACTAAATCAGGAATACTAATTCTTTTGCGCACTAAGGCAATATTAATATCCATATTTTCACCAAAACCGTCATGTGCACCTTGAATAATATGTTCGCTATCGGGTTCCATTACGGATCTGTTCGTATTACTTGGCAAGTTAATTCTTAAGAGTAGATTGGTTTCACCAAATAAGACGACCGATTCACCTTTGCTCACATATTCCACTAGTTTTGCAGGGTAAAATGCTTCGACAGTAGAACAGGAAGTTTCGCCCCAATTGGTACGACCTTCCTGAAACTTAATAGATAATGTATCAATATGTTCATTTACTGCGCGTTGATTTGCTAATACTGAATATTGACAGAGAATGGCTTCCCCTTCTGGCCAATCGAGGGGTCTAACAATTAAATCAGCTGAATCATGAAATAATGTTTTTATATAAGGTGCGAGCTTATTATACGCTTCCATAAATATCCCCTCCTATTCTTCCGAGTATGGGATATTTAAGTATTATTTAAACTATAAACTATGTATATATGAAGAAAAAACCATCTCACAAAAGTGAGATGGTTTAAATCATTATTTTTGAATGAATTGTTGTGTCCAGTAATGACCTTGAGCATCATAACCAATACCGATATGTGTGAAATTACCGTTCATGATATTTGCTCTATGACCTGGTGATTCCATCCATCCTTTTACAACTTCAGCAGCCGTTCTTTGACCCATTGCGATATTTTCAGCTGCGGCTTTGTATTGAATACCTTTTGCTTTCATTTGATCAAATGGTGAACCTAATGTTGGACTCGTATGAGAGAAATAATTATTGTTACTCATATCTGAAGATTTTGCACGAGCCGAGTCCATCAATGCTGAATCAGTAGCAAGAGGTTTTAAGCCTTCTTTTGCACGTTCTTGATTCGTTAATGTTAAAACTTGTTGTTCAATTGATGAAATTGAAGCATCTGCTGCAGGTTTTGCAGCTGGTTGTTGCGTT
>JAHIWI010000334.1 GCA_018816185.1 Bacillota bacterium | reverse complement strand
GATTACGGGTTCTGCTTCAGGTGGTATGGGAATTGCCCTCAGTACGCTTGGAGACACGTTCTATGAACTGTCTCAAACAACCGGGATCAGCCCAGAAGTATTCCATCGAATGGCTGCGGTTGCTTCGGGTGCATCGATTCTTCCCAATAACGGTGCTTTGTTAACCCTAATTGCTGTAACTGGAATGACGCATAAAGAAACGTATAAAGATGTCTTTGTGGTTGCATTAGTGATCCCGACAATCGCTGTAGTCGTGGGCATCATCATGGGTGGTATGGGATTGGTGTAATCAACAGTGGTGAATAAATAATTTTTATTGGAGGAATAAATCATGGTACAAAGTAAAGTTGTCGTTATCACTGGTTCTGCTCAAGGAATTGGTTTTGAAATAGGGAAACGTTTTGCAGAAAATGGAGCGAAAGTCGTTCTGTCTGATATCAATGAAGAACTGGTGAAAGAGTCATCAGAATCCCTTAAACAATTAGGATTTGAGTCAATCGGTGTAAAAGCGGATGTAACAAGTGAACAAGAACTTCAAAACTTGGTAAACACCGCGAAGGAAACTTACGGTTCAGTTGATATTGTCATCAACAACGCTGGTTTGCAACATGTTTCACCAATTGAAGAATTCCCTACTGAAAAGTTTGAAATCATGATCAAAATCATGTTGACTGCTCCGTTTATGCTAACCAAAGCGGTATTCCCGGTGATGAAGGAACAAGGCTTCGGCCGGATCATCAACATTGCTTCGATCAACGGCGTGATCGGTTTTGCAGGAAAAGCAGCGTATAACAGTGCGAAACATGGCGTAATCGGATTAACGAAAGTGGCAGCTCTAGAAGGAGCAGAACACGGAATTACAGTGAATGCATTATGCCCAGGCTATGTAGATACGCCACTTGTACGTGGACAAATGGAAGATTTAGCAAAAACGCGTAATGTACCGTTAGAGAAGGTTTTGGCAGAAGTTCTACTTCCTTTAGTGCCACAAAAACGCCTGCTTGATGTAACAGAAGTTGCTGACTATGCTTTGTTCTTGGCTAGTGATTCAGCCAAAGGTGTTACTGGCCAAGCAGCAGTTATTGATGGTGGTTATACAGCTCAATAATGAAGAAATAAAAAAACTCCAACAACCCATGCGTTGTTGGAGTTTTTGGTCTTTAGTCTTCCTGATAGATTTGTTACTCCAGACTTGTTTTGGCACACTTGAAATTTTTACTACCTTCATCCCGCTGAATAAAGTTTGTCAAATGACATATCCTAACTTCCACTCAGGAGGTGAAAATATGACAAACAAACAAAATACAAATCAAGCAAATCAACAAGGAAACCAAATTACTAAAGGTGTTAAAAACACGGCTGGCGCAGCATTCCATGCAGTGCACAAGGCTTTGGAAAAGACTGAATTTGCAGCGATGAATACCGTGGATAAAACAGCTAAGATGGTTAACGGTTCAACTAATAAGGCTAAAAAGAATACCGTCAATTCTCCGAGCAATTCGAATTTAAAAAAATAATATAAAATTTGTAGTGAAACCTTCGATTTAGGTACTGAACAGCAAAAGATAGTGAAATATGAACGAACTCCAACAACCTATTCGTTGTTGGAGTTTTTTGTTTTTAAGAACTTTAATTAGTTTATATATAGTAGAATGTTGAATTATGTTAAATAGAGGAAATGAATGAGCTTTATAGAATTTACTTATAGATAAAAAAAGAGAAAAGGAGTAATTAAAAAATGATTAATCAAATAATCCCAGCGTTCATCTCTTTTGTAGTTGTTTTAATTTTATCTCCATTATTAATTGCTGTTTTGAAGCAACTTAGACTCATTCAACCTATCAGAAAAGAACTTCCTTCAAATCATCAGTTAAAAAAGGGCACACCGTTAATGTTTGGGATTATTCTTTTTGTCGGAATAATCATATCAATTCTTTTTTCTCCTACTCCTTTAATGTATTTCTTGTCTATAACCTACATTCTTTTTAGTTTTATTGGGTTCTTGGATGATTTTTGGAAAGCTTCTCGTCAAGATCCAGAAGGGGTATCGGGTAAGACCAAACTTGTTTTTCAATTTATTTTTACTGGTGTTTTACTTTATTACATGATCAACGAACTCGGCGTAGACACCAACATTCATATTTTTAAAAATATTTCCTTGGATCTTCCCATGTTGATAT
>JAHIWI010000333.1 GCA_018816185.1 Bacillota bacterium | reverse complement strand
TTTTCTAATATCAATCCCCTATCCGTTATGAATAGTACGATCCCAAGCGGTAATCCAATAACAATTGCAACAGTCAGTGATACACCAATCATGTACAGCGTTTGGTTAAAAGCTTTTAAAATATCTGGCCACATTTCAATAACATGTTGTAGATCAATGCCCATTACGAATCACCTCCACTAAACCCCCTCGGCCTTCCATATAACTAATCGATCGATTGATGTTTGCCGGGTGGCCTTGAAGTTCCATCAAAAACAAACCGAGTGGAACTTCCTGAATATATTCAATCGCGCCATGCAAGAAATTCCCACGTACATCAAACTGCTGAACTGTATCCGAAATGATACCTTCTCCAGCCACATTTCCTTTAAACAAAACTTTGATAATGCTTCCTGTGACTTTATTTAAGATGGCCTCAGGAACTTCAAACGACACCACACTGCTAATGAACTCTTTTGTCAATTCAGCTTGTGGGTTTGAGAAAATCTCATAAACTGAGCCTTCTTCAACAACTCGACCATCCTGCATGACAGCCATTCGGTCACAAATTTCTTTCACCACATTCATTTCATGCGTAATGAGTACAATTGTGATGTTTAACTCTCGATTAATCTTTTTAAGTAAACGTAAAATCGATAATGTGGTGTTTGGATCTAGTGCTGAAGTAGCCTCATCACACAACAGAACAGTTGGATTATTAGCCAGTGCTCGAGCAATTCCCACTCGTTGTTTTTGACCACCACTTAACTGGGCTGGGTACACATCCTTTTTTTCTGTTAACCCAACCATTTCTAGCAGTTCCAAAACACGTGATTTAATTTCTCTTCTTGGGGTGTTTGCCGCTTTTAATGCGAATGCAATATTCTCACCAACTGTCTTTTGACTAATTAAATAAAAGTGCTGAAAAATCATGCCGATCTTTAATCTTGCGTTTCGAAGATTTTCTCCTTTTAATTTCGTTAAATCTCGACCGTTTACCTTAATACTTCCACTGGTTGGTTGTTCGAGTAGGTTAATACATCTAAGAAGCGAACTTTTACCGGCTCCCGAATAACCCACTACTCCAAATACTTCGCCTTCGGTTATGGAAAGATTAACCTGATTTACTCCTATTACCGTTCCTTTTTTCGTTTTGTATTCTTTAGATAAATTCTCAATATGTATCATGGCAATCTCCTTTTTGACCATAAAAAATACCCCTTTCATCATGAAAGAGGCACCGAAAAATGGATTTTGGTTTATCTTTCAGAATGAGTTCATTCTGTAGGAATTGGCACCTTCCCAACATCTGTTGGGGGTTGCTGGACGTCATAGGGCCTATCCCTCGGTCTCTCTTGATAATTTCCAATATGTAATTGTTTTGTGTTTCGAACTAAATCTTACGATGTTTTTTTAAAGGTGTCAAATGTTTTTTGAAAATAATTTATTCACTTTCAAAAAGGGGTTTGTAAAGAGTCGGTCTTCGGTCTTCGAAAACAGGGATTCGTTGACGCACTTCTTCAACCTCAGAAAAATCCACGTCAATTAGAGCATACTCTTCACGTTCATCACCAATCCATAAGATTTTACCCCAAGGTGCAATGACCATGGACTGCCCATTAAATCGGTTGTTGGGGTCCTGCCCAATACGATTTACTGCAATGACAAAACATTGATTTTCAATTGCTCGAGCTTGAAGTAGTAGTTTCCAATGATCAATTCGAGATTCTGGCCATTGCGCTGGGACAAATATCACGTCAGCACCTGCTAATGCATGTGCTCTAAGCCATTCAGGAAATCGAATATCATAGCATATTACGCCACTTGCACGTATAGAACCTAGAGAAAATAAATTTTCTTTATTCCCAGCATGTAAATACAGATGTTCATCCATCAATCGGAACAAATGAGCTTTGTCATAATCTGCTACAAGCTCTCCTTTGTTGGTATAAACATACATCGTGTTATAGAATTGGTCACCTTTTTTCGTGGAAACCGATCCTCCCACAATATGAAGATGGTGTTTTACGGCTAGCTCAGACAGAAATTGTTTTGTTTGTTCCCCTTCACGATCAGCTAGCTCTTCTAATTCGGTTAACGCATAGGCGGTATTCCACATTTCTGGTAAAACAACTAAGTCTGCACCTTCTTTTGCCACTTGTTCGATCAATGTTTGAACCTTGTGAAAATTTTTTTTAGGTTCTCCAAACTCAATGTCGAGCTGAATGCAAGCGATTTTCATGAGTACACCACCTATAGACAAGATAAAGAAAAGATTATAAGATTTGGCTGATGATTGCAACTATTTCAGAAAATGAGGAAAAATCATGAAACTATCAAATAAACTACAACAATTGCCTCCACAATTTTTTGCTTCACTCGTTCAAAAAGTCGGGGCAGCGGTGGCAGAAGGACGCGATGTCATTAACCTGGGTCAAGGAAACCCAGACCAACCGACACCTCCACATATCGTAAAAGCCCTTCAAGAGTCTGCAGAGAACCCGTTATCACATAAGTATTCACCCTTCCGAGGAATTAGTGAATTAAAAGAAGCGGCAGCTGCATTTTATAAACGAGAATACAACGTCGATATCGATCCGTCTACGGAAGTAGCGATTTTATTTGGCACGAAAAT
>JAHIWI010000332.1 GCA_018816185.1 Bacillota bacterium | reverse complement strand
GCAATATCTTCACGCGGTAATGTCCTTAGCTGTCTTTCAACTTCTTGTGCAACTTCTGAAGCGAAAAATTCACTCGTGGTAAGTAAAATAGGACAGGCCATTGGATCGTGTTCTGCTTGAGATAATAAGTCCGCTGCTACTTCATCGGCGTAAGCTGTTTCGTCAGCTATAATCGCTATTTCACTTGGTCCAGCAATCATATCGATTGCAACTTCACCAAACACTTCACGTTTTGCAAGAGCCACATACACATTTCCTGGACCCGTTATTTTGTCTACAGGCTTGATGGTTTCTGTTCCATAGGCAAGCGCTGCAATGGCTTGCGCTCCACCGATTTTGTAAATCTCATCTATCCCAAGAATAGATGCCGCAACTAAAACAGCATCAGGTAAAATACCTTGGTTGTTTGGGGGAGAGACAATGACAATTCGTTTCACTCCAGCTACTTGAGCAGGTATAACATTCATTAAGACGGATGAAGGATACGCGGCTGAACCACCAGGAACATACAAGCCCACGGCATCTAAAGGATTAATTCGCTGACCAATAAAAGAACCGTGACTCACATCCACTTCATAAGAAGAACGCTTTTGTTGTTCATGGAAAAGACGAATATTAGCTGCAGCTTCTGTTAAATCCTTTAGTAAAACAGCATCAAAATGCTCTTTGGCATTCTTTATTTCATCTTGTGAGACACGGAATTTCTCTAGTTTCACACCATCCCACTTTTCACTGTATTCAGCGATTGCCTCGTCTCCTCGACTTTGAACATCAGCCAATACACCTTTGACGGTTTTTAGCTGCTCCATATTCCCCATCTCTAAAGGGCGTCTCAAAGAAATATTTTTTGTTAATGAAACGATTTTCATTTCTATCACTCCCTACTTCATTGACTCTTTTAACCGTTTCACCATATCTCGAATACGCTCACTTTTTAAACGATAACTCACTGGATTAGCAATAAGTCTCGATGTGACATCGACGATATGTTCATATTCAACAAGACCATTTTCTTTTAACGTACGACCTGTTGACACAATATCGACAATGCGATCAGCTAACCCGATCATTGGTGCTAATTCAATCGATCCATTTAACCCAATGATTTCAACTTGCTCCCCTTTTTCTTTATAAAAAGCAGAAGCAATCTCTGGATACTTTGTTGCTACACGTGGCGCAATTTCGTTCATTGATGTGTTTGGAAGACCGGCAGTCGCTATATAACACTGACTAATTTTCAAATCCAATAGTTCATGTACAATGCGCTTTTGTTCAAGTAATACATCTTTACCCGCAATTCCTATATCTGCAACCCCATGTTCTACATAAATCGGAACATCCATCGGTTTTGCTAAAATAAATCGTATATTCTCACCAGGAGCCTCAACTATTAACTTTCTAGATTCTTCTAAATCGTCAGGAAGTTGAAACCCTGCTTTTTGTAGGAGAACATATGCTTCTTCAAAAATCCGACCTTTTGGCATGGCAATGGTTAATTCACTCATTAGGGTTATCTCCTTCTACCAGCCATACAACTTGGCTGAAATGTTCTTGAAGTGCTTGTTTATCTTCCACGCTTTCAACAAATTGAAGGGTTGTCCGAATGCCTTCATCTCTCAATGCTTTTGCTTTTTGAATCGCCTCTAGATAATGACGCTTGTCAAAGAAAATGAGTGCATGTGTGGTTGTATTTTTTGTTGGAATCAACACTTCAAGTAAGCGGTCGACACGCAAACCAAACCCTGTGGCACCAACAGGTGAATTGAATTCTTTCAATAAACCGTCATAACGCCCGCCGTTACCTATCGCAAAACCAGATCCACTCGCAAACACTTCGAAAAGCATGCCCGAATAATAGCTCATTTCACTGGTTAACGTTAAATCATAAGTCACTTTGTCAGAAAGTCCGGCTTGCTCAAGTAACAATGATAGTTCATTTAAATACGTAAACATTTCGACTTGGTTAAGGTTGGCTTCATCTATAAAAGGACGGAGCTGTTCAATCGATTGCATATTCGACGCTTGTGTCAGAAACTCGAAAAAGTATTCTTTCGCTTCTTCGGATAAATCATATTTGTTTATTTGTTCTTCAAATCCAACTAGATTTTTATTCACAAGTAAATCACGCAACTCTTTCACTTGTTCTTCTGAATGTGTGAGTTCCGTTAAAATGGCGTGCAATAAGCCCGCGTGTCCAACCGTTAAACGGTAATTTTGAACCCCTAGCTCATTAACAAAGTCTGCAGCTGTTAAAATCATTTCAGCATCTGCATAAACCGATGAATCACCAATGAGTTCTACACCCATTTGTTCAAATTCAGCGGGTCTTCCCCCCTCATGCTCTTGCGCGCGAAAGACGTTAGCAAAGTATGCGAGTCTTAACGGGATCTGCTCTCTTAGTAATTTGGAAGTCGCGACTCTCACAATTGGCGTTGTCATATCTGGTCGCAGGACCAATGTCTCTCCTTGTCGATCCACTAACTTAAATAGCGATGAGTCTCCAATTGCTGAGGCCTTTCCAATTGTTTCGTAATATTCAACTGTTGGTGTTTTGATAAAATCAAAACCTCTTGATTGGAAAAAGGTTCTTCCTATATCACGTACTCTTTCTTTTTGTTCATTTATTAAAGGGAATGAATCTCTCATTCCTAGCGGTTTTTCGAATTTTCGTATTGGTGTCATGAATTTCCACTTCCTAAAATAAGGATAATTTACTTTATCACACTAGCATACTACTACACTGAAATAAAAACTATTTTATCGTAT
>JAHIWI010000331.1 GCA_018816185.1 Bacillota bacterium | reverse complement strand
TAACGTATACCTATCATGCTCAACCGGCGTTATTAACGACAAGTACAATGATTTCTGAGTACTTGAAAAAATCCGGAATTCAACCCGATTTTACAGTCGGTCACAGCTTAGGGGAATATTCAGCTTTAGTTGCATCAGGTGTTCTATCATTTGAAGATGGTGTTCAAATCGTACATGAACGCGGGTTGTTTATGAATGAAGCGGTTCCTGCAGGTGAAGGGGCTATGGCGGCTATATTAGGGTTAGACGCTCCTTTACTCAAAGAAGTAACAGACCTTGTTACGGAAGAAGGAGATGCGGTTCAACTAGCTAATTTAAATTGTCCGGGACAAATCGTTATTTCCGGGACGAAAGCTGGAGTGGAAAAAGCCTGTGTGAAAGCGAAAGAAGCGGGTGCGAAACGTGCGATTCCACTAGAAGTAAGTGGACCTTTCCATTCAGAGTTAATGAGACCTGCAGCATCTAAGCTTCAAGAAGCTTTAGCCAAGTTGAACATGAAGGATACGGCAATTCCAGTTATTTCGAATGTTACAGCTCAACCTGTGATGAAATCAGAAGATATGAAACCATTACTTGTAAGTCAGCTATATTCACCTGTTCAATTCGAGATGTGTATTCGTACATTATTGGATGAAGGGGTAACACACTTTGTGGAATGTGGTCCTGGAAAAGTGTTAAGTGGACTTGTTAAAAAGATCGATCGATCAGCAAACGTATATCCTGTGTATGATCTTCATACAATTGAGAACGTGATAGAAGCTTCAAAGGAGTGGTCATAATGGGGAAATTGGACGGAAAAGCAGCTCTAGTAACTGGAGCTTCACGTGGAATTGGTGCTGAAATTGCTAAGCAATTGGCAAAAGAAGGTGCTCGTGTAGCGGTGAATTATAGCGGTAGTCAAAGTAAAGCTGAAGAAGTTGTGAATGAAATCATTGCTGCAGGAGGACAAGCATTTGCTATTCAAGCTAGTGTTAGTGATGCAGAGAATGTGACTGATATGGTTAAACAAACAATTGAACAATTCGGATCTGTTGATATCTTAGTGAATAATGCCGGGATTACACGTGATAATCTATTAATGCGTATGAAAGAATCCGAATGGGATGATGTTATCGATACGAACTTAAAAGGTGTATTTCTTTGTACAAAAGCGGTGACTCGTCAAATGATGAAGCAACGCGCAGGGAAAATTATTAACATTGCTTCTATCGTTGGTGTTTCAGGTAATGCTGGACAAGCGAATTATGTGGCAGCTAAAGCTGGTGTTATTGGGCTAACGAAAACGACAGCAAAAGAATTAGCGAGTCGACATATTAATGTCAATGCGATAGCACCAGGTTTTATTACAACTGAAATGACTGATGAATTATCAGATGATGTAAAAAATCAAATGCTAACGCAAATCCCATTATCTAAACTTGGTAATCCACAGGATGTTGCAAAAGCAGTGGTTTTCCTAGCTTCAGATGATGCAAGTTATATTACAGGACAAACATTACATGTTGATGGCGGTATGGTTATGTAAAACCCTCTATGAAGAATGAATGGATTTTTGTATACTATTTTGAGGGGAGGTGACTATATTGGCAACAGTAGTTGAGCGTGTAACAAAAGTAATCGTAGATCGTCTTGGTGTAGACGAGAGCGAAGTGAAAATGGAAGCATCTTTCCGTGATGATCTTGGTGCAGATTCTCTAGACGTGGTGGAACTTGTTATGGAACTTGAAGATGAGTTCGACATGGAAATCTCGGATGAAGATGCAGAACAAATTAGTACGGTAGGTAATGCTGTAACGTATATTGAAAGCAAACAAGGGTAATTAACTTTTTCCTTGACAGAGACGCATTAGACATTCAAATTGAATGGTCTTCTGCGTCTCTATTTCTTTTTGCACAATGAGCTTTAAACAGGTAAACTAAAGCGTAGAACCTAAAGGAAGGCAGATTAGAGATGACTGGTAAACGTAGAGGAATGCCTCAAAAAAATGGAACTTTTTCAGAAAGTGTCCGACAATCATTTATAAAATTACAAAACGAACTAAATGTTCAATTTAATAATTCAAATCTTCTTTATCAAGCCTTTACCCATTCATCTTATGTGAATGAGCATCGACGCAAATTTTATACGGATAATGAACGTCTTGAATTTCTAGGAGATGCAGTTCTTGAACTATCAGTATCTCAGTACCTTTTTCAAAAGTTCCCTTCAATGAGTGAAGGTGAATTGACTAAACTTCGTGCAGCAATTGTATGCGAACCTTCACTGGTGTTGTTTGCCAATGAATTAAAGTTCGGGGTGTACGTTCTTTTAGGAAAAGGTGAGGAGATTACAGGAGGTCGCGAACGTCCAGCTTTACTTGCGGATGTGTTTGAATCCTTTATTGGAGCCCTCTATTTAGATCAAGGCTTAGAACCGGTCGTAACATTCCTAGAACAAGTTGTCTTTCCAAAAGTTGAAATCGGTGCTTTTTCGCATGTGATGGATTATAAGAGCCAGCTACAAGAAATGGTTCAGCAATCAAATAATGGTTCATTAGTTTACGAGATTGTAGAAGAGAAAGGTCCAGCTCATAACCGGACTTTTGTTTCAGTTGTTAAACTTGGAGCTGAAGAGCTTGGCTTAGGTAAAGGGAAATCAAAAAAAGAAGCGGAACAAAAAGCAGCGCAAGTTGCCATTACACATATTAAAGAACAAGCTTCTAGCAGGCAGGAGGGCTGAATTTGTTCTTAAAAAGACTTGAAGTAGTAGGATTTAAATCTTTTGCGGATCGAATTGGAATTGATTTCGTCCCTGGGGTTACAGCAGTGGTTGGACCCAATGGGAGTGGAAAAAGTAATGTGACAGATGCGATTCGATGGGTGCTTGGTGAACAGTCAGCTAAATCGTTACGAGGAGCTAAAATGGAGGATGTTATTTTCGCAGGAAGTGACTCGCGAAAACCTCTTAATTTTGCTGAAGTTACATTGATTTTAGATAATGCAGATCAACGCTTACCTCTTGATTACGCAGAAGTAAGTGTAACGCGACGAGTATTTCGTTCAGGAGATAGTGAGTATTTATTAAATAAACAATCATGTCGTTTAAAAGATATTAATGATTTATTTATGGATTCTGGTTTAGGAAAAGAAGCTTTTTCAATCATTTCTCAAGGTAGAGTTGATGAGATATTAAATAGCCGACCAGAAGATCGACGCTCCATTTTTGAAGAAGCAGCTGGTGTTTTAAAGTACAAGCTTCGTAAGAAAAAAGCGGAACACAAACTCTTTGAAACTGACGATAACTTACATCGCGTTTTAGATATTTTACATGAATTAGATGATCGGATGGAGCCACTTCAAATGCAATCATCCGCTGCATCTGATTATTTACGTATGTCTGAAGAGCTTAAAGATGTTGAACTTGGTGTTATTGCATTCGACTTAAAACGCATTGAAACGCAACTAATTGAGCTGACGAAACAAGTAAGTGAGCAAAGTGCTAACGAATCAACACTTGATGGATTAATTGATGAAACGGAATCCCAACTGATTCAGTCAAGACAATTGTTATCTGAGCAAGATACGATCATCGATGGGGCACAAGAGCAATTAGTCGAGGCTAGTGCAGAGCTGGAACGTTGGGATGGGAGAAAACAATTACTCGCAGAGAAACGGCAGAACACTGACCAGCAAATCGAAAAACTTCAGCAAAGCATTCGTGATTTTGATGAAGAAAAAAGTGAACTAGAACATGAATATGAGCAAAAGCTTCAAAGTGCAAAACATAGACAACAAGAATTACACCAAAAGAAATTAGAGTTAAAACAACTAGACCATCTACTCAAACAGTCTTCCGCTGAAATTGAAAGTGAAATGGAAGAATGGAAAACCACGTATATTGAAAGGTTAAACGAAGAAGCCACTGTGAAGAATGAGCTAAAGCATTTAGATCAACAGGTTGTCCAACAAATGGAACAAACTGAGAAAATGAAGGGTGAAAACTCTTTAATTTCTGAGGAATTACATGTTGTGGATTCTAACCGTTCGAATGTCTCAAACGCATTAGCTGTTGTATCAAAACAATTGCAAGAAAAAGTTGAACTTTTTAAGAGTGAACAAGAGGTTTATTCGAAAGAAAAAGATCAATTGGAGTCTAAGCAATCACTTCTTTATCAAGCGTATCAACATCAACAACAGCTTAAAGCTAGAAAAGAGTCTCTAGAAGCGCTAGAAGCTGATTTTTCAGGTTTTTATCAAGGTGTTAAGGAAATATTGGTGGCACGTGAAAAAGGGCACTTAAAAGGCATTAGTGGCGCTGTAGCAGAACTAATCCAAGTGAAACCCGAATATGCCAAAGCGCTCGAAACGGCACTTGGTGCTTCCATGCAACACATTGTAACGGAAACGGATGACGATGCGAGAAAAGCGATTTCATTTTTAAAAGATAAAAAGGTGGGACGTGCGACGTTTTTACCTAAATCGGTTATGAAATCTCGCAAACTTTCATATGACTCGATACAGACCATTTCAAGTCATCCAGCCTTTTTAGACACAGCAGATCAATTGGTTTCTTTTGATGAGGAAAATCGTCG
>JAHIWI010000330.1 GCA_018816185.1 Bacillota bacterium | reverse complement strand
CTTTAGTCCCGCTCGTTTCCTGTGTTCATTAGATTATGGTTTGCTTATTTGTTTGTACTCATAAGTTCTTGGTAACCTGTGAAATGCCTTTTTACACCTCTAATCTAACTGATAAATTCGTGTATATTTCTCTTCTAAATAAGCCACTAAATACGATGCATTTAGTCCCTCGCCTGTCGCTTCTTGTAGAATTTCTAACGGTTTCTTCATCGCTCCATGACGGTGTACTTTTTCAGTTAGCCAATTCTTCACGGATTCTAACTCTCCAGTTGCGCAAAGCTCATCAAAGTTAGGTATGTCTTTAAGCATCGCCGCTTTTAGTTGAGCTGCATACAGGAACCCTAAAGCATACGATGGGAAATATCCGAACGATCCACCTGACCAGTGAACATCTTGTAATACACCTTCTGCATTCGTACTTGGTCGAACACCAAGATATTCTTCGTATTTATCATTCCAAATCTGAGGTAGATCTTCTACTTTCATATCTCCATTGAACAAACCCTTTTCAATTTCATAGCGAATCATGATGTGCAGAGCAGATGTTAATTCATCCGCTTCAATACGAATTAATGATGGTTTCGCTACATTAATCGCTCTTAGGAAATCTTCAGCTGATACTTTCCCAAATTGTTCTGGCGCATAGGATTGTAAGCTTTCATAATTGTTTTTCCAGAAGTTTTCGTTGCGACCTACAAAGTTTTCATAGAACAATGATTGGGATTCATGAATTCCCATCGATGTACCTGTGCAAATTGGCAATCCATCGATATCAGCTGAAATATTTTGTTCATAAAGTGCATGGCCACATTCGTGAATCGTTCCAAATACTGCGGAGCGGAAATCTTTTTCATCATACTTAGTTGTGATTCGAACGTCTCCACGGTTCAGACCTGTTGCAAATGGATGAACGGTTTCGTCTAAGCGACCAGCGTTAAAATCATAGCCTAGTTGTTTTAAAATATCTAAGCTAAATTGCTTTTGTTTTTCTTTAGGAAAGTGCTTGAAAAGACAATCTGTTGATGGTTGATTGCTTGATTCTGAAATCTTTTTAACTAATGGAACAATCTTGCTTCGTAATTCACCAAATACTTCATCTAATACGTCTGTAGTCATGCCAGGTTCGTATAGATCTAGCAATGTGTTATATGGGTTATTGTCTTTCACTCCCCAGTAATTAACGAATCGTTTGTTCGTTTCTACAATGTCTTTTAAATATGGAAGGAACATGTCGAAGTCGTTCTTATCTTTCGCTTCTTCCCAAACTGTTTCACCTTTAGAAATCAAAATAACATAGTCTTTGTATTCTTTTGGTGGAATTTTTTTACTCATATCGAATTCTTTTTTAGCCTCTTCGTATGATTTTTTTGTAATTTCATCTAACGAATCAAAATCTTTTTCTAATTCAATAAGCATCTTTTCTAATTCAGGAGATGTTCGCATGTTAAATACTTCTGATGATAGTGTCCCAATTACTTGTGAACGTTGATCGGTTCCCTTTTTAGGTGCTCCTGTACGTAAATCCCAGTACATTAACCCAATTGCTTCTGAGTAAGATTGTATTTTTTTCATATACTCTAAAAACTCAACACTTGTACTCATCTGAAAATCCCCCCATTTTTATATGTATAGTTAGACTTTAACATAAAGTCAGAATTGTTTGGAAGAGAATACAAAAAAATCTACTAAGCGAGTCAAAAGTTCGACTTACTTAGTAGATTTTTGTTTTTTATTTCCAATTCACTTCAACTGGCAAAATGTCAGTAAAGCGGTCTTGAACCATTTTTTCTTGTTCTGTTAATAGTAAATGAATGACACCCTGGTCAGCCGACGTTCGGATAAGACGACCGATTCCTTGTTGAAGACGTAGCAACATAAATGGCATATCGACTTCTTCAAATGGATCATTCGAGAAATCTCTTTTCGCATCAAATAATGGATCACTCGGAGGGAAAGGTAAATCAAACAAGATGACTCTTGTTAATGATTGGCCTGGCAAATCTAAGCCTTCCCATAGATGATACGAGCAAAGAACAGATATTCTACCCGCTTGGAAATCACGAACAATGGATGATAACTCCCGTTCACCTTCAAAGACCATTTTCACTCTTTCATCAACCGTAAGAGATTGCTCAAACAAAAACATATCATGCTTTGTTTTAAACAATAATAATGTTGGTTCAAGTGATGTGCTTAAAATCTCGATTACTTTCGCCTGTTTTTCATTTGCTTCTACTGTGTGACCTTCAATTTTCATAACCTCTTCATAGTCAAAAGGAGATGCTACACTAAAGGAATGATGTTGTTCAATTCCTAGTGAATCTGCAATATAAGTAAAGTCTTTTTTAACTGATAACGTTGCAGAAGAAAAGACAACTGGCAGTTTTTTCGTAAAGAGCTTTTCATTCAAAATATCAGTTACTAAACGAGGCATAATAACCAATGTTTCGATACCGTTTAGTTCTTCTAACCAATCAACCGCGTCTCCCTGTTGAACAAATAATTGCAGAGAAAATGCATACTGTTCCAGGTATTCTTCAGCCATTCTTAAATCATACTCATCCATCGTATAAAGTTCAGATTCAAAAACAAACTCCTCTAGTAATTGATGAACGATTTTCACAAGGGTACGTCCCTGATTTAACACGGTTTCGGATTTTTGAATATGTTGTCTTCCACCAGCTT
The DNA here is from genome assembly GCA_018816185.1 of Bacillota bacterium. Lineage (GTDB taxonomy): Bacteria > Bacillota > Bacilli > Bacillales_A > Planococcaceae > Paenisporosarcina. The sequence continues at coordinate 10,618 of JAHIWI010000330.1, read as the reverse complement.
CACCATGTGAGTGAAGTAATAATTCTTTAAAGAATTCGTCATGAGACTCTTGTAAAACTTCTAACAATCTCAGTGTTTTCTCTCGAACACCTTCTCCTCCGAGACGGTCAATCAGTGTTTCAAGTGTTTGGCTCTGAACTTCGTACGTAAGTGCACGCTGTGCAGCATGTTCTAACAAATGTCCTTCATCCAAAACGATCATCGAAACTTCAGGAAGTAATGGCAATTGGCCTTCACGGACTCGAGACTCTTTCGTCCAAATATGTTCCATTAAGAAGTCATGTGAACAGATGATTAAGTCACCTGCTTCACGATAGTTTTGTCTGTGGATCGTTTGTCCACAACGATTGCGAATGTCACAAACCGCACATTGTTGAATCGGATGGTAGTTAACTTTCTGCCAATCTTCATCACTTACTTCTGGAAATGCACTTCGTTCCCCATACGGATAAACTTTTTGCATCGATTGATGTCCATAAACAAAATCAGGAATGCCATCTTCAATTTGTTCAAGGAATTCTTCGTCATCATTTTTTTGTTCATGTTCCATTCTCTTCAGACATAAATATTGATCCCTAGATTTAGCTAGTCGGACATCAATATTCCACCCCAAAGCATCTTGAAGTTTTTGAATGTCTCCTTCTTTTTTCACCAACTGATCTATTAGTGTTTCGTCAGCGCATGATATTAAAGCAGGTTTCCCAGTGTACCTTGCATAAGCAATAGCTGGTAAAAGGTATGCGATCGTTTTTCCAGTACCAACACCGGCTTCAGCGAATAGAACACTTTTGTTTTTTAACGATTTTTCGATTTGATAAGCCATAAAAATTTGCTCATCACGAAGTTCGAATCCTTTTTCAGGCAGTTCGTCATATAAAACGTCCCCCATCCAATCACCAAGTGATTCGAAAAAAGAACGGTCTTTAGATAATTCAAAAGGTAAAGTCTGTTTCATGGAAATCTCCCTTCTCTCGAACAGAAAAACACAGCTTGCACCCTTTGGTACAAGCTGATCACTCTTTCTATACTACTCTTATTACAAAAAAATTAGTCCCGAGGTAACTTTCTACCCCAGTATTGGTAATAGTTGGTTTCGATAAACCCATTAAATAATTTACGTTTTTTCGTTGCTTTTCGACCATAGAAATTTTCAAAGTCAGCCATTGAAGATAACATGTAGACAGACCAGGTTGGATGCTCTTCCATCATACGACCCATGTCACCAATCATTTCTTCAATCACTTCTCTTTCACCAATACGTTCACCATAAGGTGGATTTCCAATCATTACTCCATCTGTTGAAGTAGTTGTGAAATCACGCATTTGACGTTGTTTGAACTGAATCAAATCTGAGAAGCCAGCTTCTATAGCATTGTTTTTGGCAATCGCAATCATGCGCGGGTCGATATCCGTACCCGTGATATCTAAATGTTGGTCGTAATTAGCTAAATCCTCAGCTTCTAAACGAACTTCATCCCATATTTTTTGAGACATCCATGGCCAATCTTCACTTATAAAGTCGCGATTATAACCAGGAGCTAAATTTTGCCCAATCATTGCAGCTTCAATAGGAATTGTTCCCGAACCACAAAAAGGATCGACAAATGGTCGGTTAGGATTCCATTTTGATATATACACAAGTGCTGCAGCAAGCGTTTCTTTTAAAGGCGCTTCCCCTTGATCTAAACGGTATCCGCGTTTATGTAATCCAACACCACTCGTATCGATGCTTAATTTAACCACATCTTTTAATATACTCACTTCAATCTTAAATGTTGCACCAGATTCATCTAAAAATCCAATTCTTTTATGAGCAATTTTTAATCGCTCAGCAATTGCTTTTTTTACAATTGCTTGGCAATCGGGAACACTAAATAATTTGGATTTGACTGATTTCCCTTGAACAGGAAATGCGGCATCCACAGGTAAATATTTTTCCCAAGGGATTGCTTTAGTTTGTTCAAATAATTGGTCGAATGTTGTCGCTCGGAAATCGCCAGCAATAATTTTGACACGGTCCGCTACTCGCAGCCACATATTAGCACGCGCAATTGCTCGCTCGTCCCCTTCAAAATAAATTTTACCGTTTTCCGTTTTTGTATCAAAGCCTAATTTTTTCACTTCATCTGCTACGATCGATTCTAACCCCATTGCTGAAGTTGCTACTAATTGATGAGTCGTCATCTTCTCATCCTTTCTCTACCTATTGTTGAGTTTCAGTTTAATCTTTAATATGAAGAAAAGCTCTCCGATTTAGTGGAGAGCTTGTTTAGTCAAGTATACCCATTAGAAAACCCAATAAGCCATGTTTTGTTATCACGTACTCAAACGGCTAAAGCCTCGTACAGTGAGTAGTAATCATCTATCTACAGACAAAGTCTGTCCCTCAATCCGTTCAATTCCTTCATGAGAGTGCCCCTACCATAATTTGGGTTTCTCGCTCGTGGGGTTTACCTCGTTCCACCTGAAACGTTTCCGAGTCAGCTCCGTCACTGTGGCACTTTCAGAGAACCTAGACCATATCCGAAGACTTAGGTGTTGTTCCCGCCGTCAGCTTTTACACTGCCTTAGCTTATTTTTTGGCTAAGCACGAACACTACGGTCATCTCAGAACCGTGCGAGCATGGACTTTCCTCTACAACGTCAAGCGTTGCAGCGATTACCTGGATTCACTAAATGGTTTCTTCATTATACAAGATTTTTGTTAGAAAAACAATGACTCTCGGGATGTTCAATTATTCGTACAACTTACTTCCGAATACATGTTTTTCAAGATTTGATAATCTTTTTAAAATATCAAAGTTCGTTGAGCCATTAGAAGGTGACGAAACTTGTCGTTTTGGTGCATCTAATAATTCTTCATGTAAACGTTTGTTTTCAGCTTTTAATGAAGCGATTGTCATTTCAAATGTTTCATAATCTTGAATAATATCGTCTAAAAATTGGTCTACGTCATCTTGATTATAGCCACGTAGTCCCGTTTTAAATTCTTTTTCCAAAATATCTTTAGAGTTTAATTTTGATTCCATATTCATCGTCCTTCCATCTTTGCATACCTTGTCTAATTATATCATATTTTAGATTTTTACGTTCTATTCTTACAATTATTTCTGTCGAAGGTTGCGGTTGCCCGGGAAATATTTTAATTATTTACATCTACTGTGATTATTTCTTCTGCCCGCCTTTTGGTGACATGGATTTTAATTTCACTAAGCTAATCCTATTTTACCTTCTTCAAAAGTCGATTCAAACGTTTTTCAAATGCATTCTTTAGTTTTATCTTTTTAGTGTCAGTCAATTCAGGTATTGCTTCAATTAATTTAAGAGCTTCATGTGTATAAATAATCGCTTGATCAAATCGTTTAAACAAATGTTCATCGATTTTTGCGAGTTCTTCATATGCATTAATTTTAAATCGAAGTGGTAAATGAAGTAATGCGTTTTTAAACGATTGATACGCATCTTCCTTCCGATTAAAACGCTTATAATTAAATCCTATGTAATAAAAAGCCATTGATGCCTCTTCTTTTTCATACGTTGAAGTGATTTGATCGAATTGATCCTGACTTTTTTCGTACATTTTTAAATCGGCAAACCATTTACCAATGTTCGTTGAAGTCAATGCAGTCTCTGTATAAGACTCTTCTAATAGCAATTTCGAAGAATGGATAAATAACGTAAGCAACGATAGAATATCCCATTCATTATGGTGTAGTACTTTTAACAAAGCATGTGGGTCGCCATTTTTTACAGCATCTAAATATATAATCGGAGCTAAATAACCAGGAATATCTCCAATGCGTTTAAATCCTAGTTTTTCAACTTCGATACTTGTTAATTTAAATTGAGTTAAATCACCTTTCCACACCCTTCTAGATCCGTGAAGTAAATCGATATGATGTGGGACTGATAATTTCGGTAAATAGGTTCGGTTTAACGTCCATCTTGTTTCAAGCTGCGGCCAATCAAAACTTTTTCCATTGTATGTAATGACGGTTTGATTTGGCTTCCATAATCCAGTTTCATATAAAAAAGCGGTTTCATGACTTGGATCCGCCATTAAATGTTGCGTTAATTCAAATTGACTATTTTTAAAAACTAACTGACCACTTAAAAAGATATATGTACCAGTTCCTTTTAATCCCGTCGTTTCGGTATCAAAGAAAACAACATTTTGTCCATTTGTAGATATGGGATGTTCTTCTTCTAATTGGTTCCATAATTCGAAAGCATGGAATACATCTGATAGCTTAAAGGAACCGTGAAAAAATTGAGGAGAATAGACCGTCTTTTTCATAAAAACCAGGCCAAATTGATTTTCGATAACCTCTAATCCCGCGTTCTTCCAAGTCTCCAAATATGCAGGAGGATTAGGCATAACAAAAGAAGCCAACGACGTTTCTTTCGCTGGCTTTTTTTTGATTAATTTTTTCATTTGTAATAAATTCTTTTCGAATGACATAAAGGTCACCTTTTTTATTGTAATTGTAGATAAGCTAATAAATTTAAAACATCGTCTTTCATACCGATGCTTGCTTCTTGTGCTCCAATACATGCTGGGCACCCTTGATCGCAAGGACAATTGTTTACATGTTGATACACATGCTCTAATAAGGTTGGCCAAACTTCATACACACGCTCACTAATCCCAATTCCTCCAGGGTAACTATCGTACACGTAGAAAGTTGGTAATTCAGAATGTGTCGATTTGACTTGTGCAACTACATGAATATCTCTTCGGTCACATTGAACAAATAAAGGTACGAATAACCCTATCGAAGTAGCTGTTCCTGTCATAGCATCAGACAACATAGAATCTGTCCATGTTTTGGGACGATTAAAACTAATCCAACTCGACGATGTGTGAAGTTCTTCTGGTGGTAATTGAATTGGTCCAGAACCAATATTATCATGTGAATCAAATCGGATTTTCTTGAATATCGTAGCCATGGCCAATATTGATACATCCCCATAATAAATAGAAGCCTGTTCAAATTCAATCACTTTGTCTTCACTCATTACTTTTAATTCAACTGCCAAATTTGCGTCAGTGAAATAATCAACGTCTACTTCTCGGACAAAAGCTTTCTTTTCTTCCCAGTCTAATTTTTCAACTTGGAATTGAATACCTTGGTGTAAATATATTGCTTCTTCGTGAAGAAGTGTCATCGAACTGTATCGATCCATTTCGCCAAGAACTTTTGTTGCTGCAGGAACTGTTTGATCAATAATCACGACATTTTCTTGCGAAGCAGAACGTAAACTAATTTCATGTGCTGGAAAACGATCACTCATCCAGTGCCATTTATCAGAAGTACGGACTAATATACCTTCATCTTCTAAGTAAGCTAATAACTCTTGAATTTCAAATTCTCCATATTGATCGGTCATAGAAAATGGCAATTCAAAAGATGCACATTTTAAATGATCCATTAAGATGATTAAATTCTCTGGATGGATTCGCGCTTCTTCGGGTGATTGTCCTAAAAGATATCCAGGGTTATTAACAATATATTGGTCTAATGCGGTAGATTGCGCAACATAAATAATAAGCGCTTCATCTTGACGTCGACCAGCTCTACCTGCCTGCTGCCAAGCACTTGCGATGTTACCAGGATAACCAGTCATAATGCATGCTTGAAGTTGGCCGATATCAACCCCTAACTCTAATGCATTTGTACTGACGACGGTTTGAATCGTTCCATTTCTTAACCCTTTTTCTATTTCTCTTCTTTCAGACGGCAGGTAACCGCCTCGATATCCTCGAATGGATTCATCTTGAATTTTCTTTTTAGAAAGTTCTTTTAAATAAGTCACTAACATTTCGACTCTTACTCTACTCTTTGCAAAGACAATCGTTTGGATATTTTCTTTATAGAGTCTTTTAGCTAAATCTCTCACTTCTAAAATGGCACTTCTTCGTATACCAAAAGTCGGGTGCACAATTGGAGGATTATAAAAAATGAAATTTTTAATCCCGGCGGGTGCCCCGTTTTTGCTGATTAACTGATGCGTTTCATTTGTTAAAGACTCTGCAAGTTCTTTCGGATTTGAGATGGTTGCTGACGTACAGATAAAAATAGGATTGCTTCCATAATAAGCACAAATTCTTTTTAATCGACGAATAACATGAGCTACATGACTTCCAAAGACACCTTTATATGTATGTAATTCATCAATGACAATGTATTTAAGGTTTTCAAATAATGAAACCCACTTCGTATGATGAGGCAAAATCCCACTATGAAGCATATCAGGATTGGTTAAGACGATATGTCCTGCTTTTCTAACTTTTGTTCGTATGGCCGGTGCAGTGTCACCATCAAATGTATAACTTAAAATGGATTGATCCATCTGTTCAATCAGTTCATGCAGGTCTGATTTTTGGTCTTGAGCCAGAGCTTTTGTTGGAAACAAATACAAAGCTCGAGACGCTGGATTTTCAATAATGGACTGCAATACAGGTAAGTGATAACAATATGACTTTCCTGAAGCTGTAGGTGTGATTGCCGTGAATGATTGGTTAGCTCTCGCTAATTCGTATGCGTCTCTTTGATGGGAATACAATTTTGTAATGCCGCGTTTTTTTAATGCAGAAACGATTGATTCATGTAAATCTGCAGGGAAATCTGCTAAACTAGCTGGTTTTTCTGGAACGGTATGCCAATGCACAATCCGTTCTTTCATCACTGCATCTGATTTCCATTCTTTTAGTAATTCAGCAATTGATAAGTTAGTTCGCATCTTGTTGTTCACCTGCCTGTTCAATCGCATTCATAAAGGTTTGTAAGGTATAGCAAGTCGATTGAATAGATTGTGCAAATCGTTTTTTCCCTGTTTCTTTATAAAAAGATTGGACTAAATATTGATTAAAAGCCTCAATTGCGGCATCAATTTGTTGGATTCTTATGTATTTAGGTCGATTTTCTTCAATCCATACTCTTGAATCTTCTCTCCATTGAATAAGAAAAGAGTGCCAATGATCGGCATGCGGTTTAACGGTTTCGAAGAAATCCGGAGTTGCGTCATCTTCACGCATTTGCAGATGGCGCGCTAAACAAAGTTGACTCTCTTGATAAACCAAATTTGTTTGGTGTAATAATGACATGACGGTCAACTCCCTTTTTCTCTTTATATTATCAAATATCGCGTCATTTAACCACTTTTACGGGAACAAACATTCCATTTCACAGTTTCTTCAGCCTCTTTCAAAACTCTTCCTAGTACATGTCCTTTTTCAATGATGGTTGATGCTTGCTGGGATCTTTCTTGTAGAAAACGAACTTCTAAAATATGTTCTAACAAAGATAGCTGTTCAATCATTTCTTCTATTTTTTTCATGGTGGATCCCTCCCTTTTCGTTATCATTTCATGTTTTGACTGAAAAACCTATACGCCTGACAAAACTAGTAGCAATAAGACAAAACTTCTTCGGAATCGACAATGCTCTTCGCAACCTTTTAAGGCTCAATACGTCTAATATGGTGTGGTATGATAGATGATATGCGAGGTGGTTACGATGGTCATTAAGTACCCAAACGGAAAATCTTATAGCCCACAAAAAAAAACTTTAGAAAAAGTGAAAAATAAGGATTACACATACAGTAACAGGGGAAAAACCTTAGAGGATGAAATAAATGAATCGAACGAATACTATCTTCAACAAGGTCGGGCAGTTATTCATAAGAAGCCTGTTCCTATTCAAGTAGTAAAAGTTGAATACCCTTCTAGAAGTGCAGCCGTTATTAAAGAGGCTTACTACAGAACTGCTTCTACAACTGATTTCAATGGTGTTTGGCAAGGTGTGCATATTGACTTTGAAGCGAAAGAGACGCAAAATAAGACTTCGTTTCCTTTAAAAAATATTCATGCCCATCAAATAGACCATATGATGAAAGTGATAGAACAAAAGGGAGTAACTTTTTTAATCGTACGATTTTCATCGATTAATCGGTATTTTTTATACCCATTCCAGCCTCTTAAAATCGCCTGGGATCTTATGATACGCAATGGAAGAAAATCAATCCCCCTAGAAGAATTCGAGAAACAAGGATTCGAAATTACTCCAAGCGCATTTCCTAGGATTGATTATTTGAAGACTGTAACAAAAATGCTAGCACAAGAATCTGTGTAGCTTTGAAAGTGAGGAGACGTTCGTGAGTGAAAACAAAAGTTCTCGTGGACAACGTAGAAAAGAATTAGAGAAACAAAAGAAATCAAAACAATCATCTAAAAAGGGATTGTTTAAAAAAATCATTATGGCAGTCATTATTATAGGACTTGCCGGGTTATTATTTGGTGCTGGTTTATTTGCATTTTATGCAAGCTCCGCTCCTGCATTAGAAGAAGAAAATCTGAAAGATCCGATTTCAACTGAAGTTTATGATATAAATAACGAATTATTTGCGACATTTGGTGCAGAAAATCGTGATTATGTCGGTTATGAAGAAATCCCGAAATTAATGGAAGATGCGATCTTAGCGACTGAAGATGTTCGATTCTATGACCATATGGGAATTGACTTCTACCGTTTAGGTGGTGCTGTAATTGCAAACTTCACTAGCGGCTTCGGTTCTCAAGGAGCTAGTACGTTAACACAACAAGTAATTAAGAACTCATTTTTACAAAATGAAAAAACCTTAAAACGTAAAGCGCAAGAGGCATACCTAGCCTATCAGTTAGAACAAGAATATGAAAAAGAAGAAATCTTTGAAATGTACTTTAACAAAGTCTTAATGTCTGGACGTATTTATGGATTTGGGACGGCATCACAATCTTTTTATGGTCGTGAATTAAAGGATTTACAATTACATGAAGTGGCTTTATTAGCCGGTATGCCACAAAGTCCGAATAATTTTAATCCCTTCAAGCATCCTGAATCTGCTGAAAAGCGTCGTAATATTGTTCTTCGCTTAATGGAACAGCATGGTAAAATCACAAAGGCTGAAATGGAAAAAGCTCAAGCTATTCCTATTGCCGAAGGGTTATTACCTGCCGAAAAAGTTCAAGCAGCTGGCACTAAAAAGTATGATGCATACCTTGATGTTGTATTAAATGAAATTGAACGCAAAAGTGACGGAGATTCTTTATCTGACGGTTTAAAGGTCTATACTACCCTTGATCCTAAAGCACAAGAATCTGTGGAGAAAGCTCTGATGGGTGAAAACTTCCCTACAGAAAATATGCAAGCTGGTATGACTGTTATCGATACAAAAACTGGTGCCATCGTTGCTATTGGTGGTGGACGTGATTATGGTCCAGACCGTGGACTTAATTTCGCAGAAGATCGCAAAGATCGACATATTGGATCTACAGCTAAGCCACTAGTAGATTATGGCCCTGCGATTGAATATTTAAGCTGGTCAACTGGTCAAACAACTAATGATGAGCGATTTGAATATACATCTGGTCAACAAATCAATAACTTTGATGGAGAATATTTAGGTGAAATGACGATTCGGGAAGCCTTATATCGTTCACGAAACGTCCCTGCTGTTAAGACATTCCTTGAAGTGGATTTAGAAAAACGCAAAGATTTTGCTAGTGCTCTTGGTATGCCTACTGAAAAATTAGGAAATGAATCATCTGCCATTGGTGGATTTGCAGGAATGAATACAATTGATTTAGCTGCCTCTTATGCTGCATTCGGTAACTCGGGTATTTACACTGAACCTTATACGATTCGATCGATTGAATACCGAGATGGAAAAACAAAACGCACATTCGAACCAAAACCAACTCCAGCTATGAAAGATTCAACAGCTTATATGGTGACTGATATGCTACGTGATGTTGTAAGTGAGCGTCGAGGTGCTTCAGGAGCTGCAGCTGCTGTTTCTGGCGTTGATATTGCTGGTAAAACGGGTACAACCAATTATTCTCAAGAAGAAAAAGAAAAATACAATCTTGGTAGTAGCTATGCACCTGATGTTTGGTTCGCTGGTTATTCAACGAATTACTCAATTTCTGTGTGGACAGGATATGAGAAACGAGATAAAGGAATTAACACTGCTGACAGAAATGAACGCACATTTGCACAACGCTTATTTAAATCAGTTATGACAGATGTTTCAGCAAATAAAGAAACAGCGAAGTTCAAACGACCAAATTCTGTTATTGAAGCTACAATTGAACTTGGGTCTTCTCCCCTTCGCTTAGCTAGTGATTGGACGCCTGATGAATTGAAGCAAACAGAATTATTTGTTCGTGGTAGTGAGCCAACACAAGTTTCTGAAAGATACGAACAAATTGAAATTGAAGCACCTTCAAAATTAAAAGCAGATTATAGCGAAGGCGATCAAACTGCCACTCTTTCTTGGGACCATAAAAAACCAAAACGTGGTAAAGATGATGTATCTGTTTCCTTTGAAGTCTCCGTTTCAGTCGATGGTGCTGGAGCAGAAGTCCTTCAAACAACTGACCAAAAAGGATTAATTGTTCAAGGGATTGAACCAGGGAAATCTTATACATTTATCGTTGTAGCAATTGCAGATGAAGTTCGAAGTGAACCAGCTTCTGTAACTTTAGAAATTAAAGCGGAAGAAATTGAACCGGAACCAGAACCTGAAGAAGAAAATCCAGATGACGAAAATTCTGGAAATGATGGTAATGGAAATGG
>JAHIWI010000066.1 GCA_018816185.1 Bacillota bacterium | reverse complement strand
TAGAACAACTAACGGATAACGTAGTGGTCGTTTTCTAAAAAAGGCGGCCATCGATTCAGCTCCTTACTTTCTGTTCATGTCTTTCATGAATGAACGAATATTAAATCCTAAATCTATTACACCTAACAACAAGACAAATGATTGAAGTGGAAACGCCAAAATAGTAGCCATAATTATGACCCACTTCGGCCATTTTTGTTCGTGAATATAAAAATGAATCAATGAAATACCCTGTAAAAATAATAACCCACGGAGAACAATCGTTGCATTGGCAAATACCATAAATGCAAAGGTTCCCTTTTCTAATTCAACAAATAAACTAACGATTAATACGACTAAATAATACCATAGAACAGCTTTAGGTAAACGCATCTCGCTAAAAGGTGGGAATTTTGGAACATCTACTCCTAGACGTCGTAATACAGGAAGATTCACGATAATAATGATTAAAGCTGAGACAAACACCGCTATTATAATAATAGAAGGCAATACGATTTCAAACATGGATAGCGTTTCAGCTACCAGTTTGTCATAACCTTCAGGAAGAGTTCCATAACGTTCGAGCATATTTCCTGACTGCTCATAAGATTCACGCACCATAACCATAAACTCTTCAAGTGGGTTGATTCCCATCAATAGGACTGCCACTAAATATTGCACAACGGTAGTAAATAAAAACATCATCCCCGCTGCAATAAATAAATACAATTTACTTTTCTTTCTTCGAATCGAATCTCCAATCACCAAACCTAATGGTGCATGAATGAACGCCAATGGGAGTGCTAATAGGCCACCAACAAAAAAGGACATACCCATACTGACCACAGTCACTAAAATAGCTGAATTTCGATCAAACTTAACACTGTACCAAATAATGGGGAGTGCGATAAAAAAGGAAGTCACAATATTGAGGATTGGTACATAAAAAGAAACCGCCAACAAAATCGTAAAGAGTGCAATCATCATTGCGCCCATTGTTAGCCGTTTCGTTTGTTCATTCGGCATGCAAAAACCTTCCTAACTAATAATCATTTATCTCTATATTGTATCATGCCGGACAAGATGCAACAAAAGTTCGAAACCGTTGTTAACAAAGACTATGTCACAAGACGGTTTATCATGTTTTTATTTGTTTTAGATGAAGATTTGATTTCAATGATTAAACCACCGTCTCTATGATGCACGTTTAATCTTAGACGAGCTAAACAGTCAGTATTTGTGAAAGCAAAAGTGAAAAAAGGACCCCGAGTCACTCAGTATACACTGAACGTCTCGGCATCCTCTTGTTGATTAAACTTTAAAGCGATCTACCGCTTCTTGTAGTTGCTCACCTAAACGAGTTAAGTGTTCAGCAGATTCCGAAACAGTTTGAACAGCACGAAGTTGCTCGTCAGTCGATGCACTTACTTCTTCAGCTGCAGCTGCTGTTTCTTCAGACATTGCGGCCATTCCTTGTATCACTTTAACCACTTCATCCTTACTACCCGCCACTTGCTCGATTTCTTTAACAATCGATACAATCGCACCTTGCATTTGAGAGACAAAGCTTGAAATTTGGGCGAAAATTTTACTTGTTTCGTCCACCACTTCTGATTGCTGTGTGAAAATATCATTCGTTTTACCCATTTCAGTTATAGCTGAGCGTGAACCTTCTTGTATAAGTTGAATGGTTTTCTTCACTTCATCAGTAGCTTGAACGGATTGCTCAGCCAATTTACGTACCTCATCAGCTACAACTGCAAATCCTCTACCGTGCTCACCAGCACGTGCAGCTTCGATACTTGCGTTCAATGCTAATAGATTTGTTTGATTCGAAATCTCTGTAATGGTCGACATAACGGTTTCGATTGTTTGAACTTTATCGCCAAGCCCATTAATTACTTCTTGCATCGACGAAATGGAGCTACTAGATGATTGATGGAAGTCTTGAAGTTTCTCCATTTGTGTTAATCCATTTTTATTCATTTCTTCTGCTCGAGACGCCATCTTCGACATTTCATGTGTTTGATCTGCGGCTTGATTGATTTGCGTACTTAAATCATTTGATCGCTGGTTTGCAGCCTCTGCTTCTTCAGCTGAGCGGGTGGCACCGACTGCAATTTCATTCGCTGCTAGGGCAACTTGTTCGCCTGAAGCATTCGTTTCTTCTGCAACAGCCGATAGACCTTCAGCTGATTCACGTACGTTCATGACAGATGATTGTACAACTTGCAAAATATTATGAAGCTTAGCCACCATGATGTTTAATTGATCGCCTAATTCACCAATTTCATCTTTTGCTTTCACATTCGCTCGGACATCAAGTCGTCCTGCTGCCACTTCGCTCACGACATCACGAATGTGTAAAATCGGTTTACTAAATCGGTTTGAAATAAAGTACATGAGCACAATGACAATTAATAAGGTAATTAATCCTGTAAGTAACAAACTAAAGATAATATCATTTGATGCTTGTGCAATGACAGCTTGATCATAAATAGCACCGATAATCCAGCCTGTACTTGGGACTTTTTCATAAATAAATAAGTACTCTTTCCCGCCTTGTTTATATGGTACTACGCCACTTTCATCTGCTGATCCTAACGTTAATTCAGCATATGGCTCAGCTGATAGGTCTTCCCCTTTCTTGTCGGGATGAATAATACCAAGACCATTCGCTGACAACATAACCGGGTACCCTTTATAGCCTAAGTTAACTGCACTAAGTTGGTTCGTTAAATCTTCTAATTTCACATCTACGCCCGCTACCCCATTAGAATAACCTTTTGAAGCAGTGATGACATATTCATTAGTAGCCACATCAATGTAAGGTTCACTCCAATGAACTTTAGAGGAATCGTCTGATGCAAGTTTGTACCATTCACGTGTACGTGCATCAAAATCAGATGGTAAGTCTACATTAGGGACAATATAAATCGTTTGGTTCGCTAAAGCCACATATACAGATGTTGCTTCTTTATATGTATCTAAATATGAAGACAATTGATTGTTTAATTGAGTTGTCTGTGCTGTTAATTCAGGATTACTTTGATCTCCATCTGCAGTTAAATCAGCAGCTGAAAACTCTTCAACTGTTTCATTAAAAGATAACTGCTCAATCCCACTGGCAATTCGATATAAATATTGCTCTGAATTATTTGAGAGCTCACTTACAATCGCTTTTGATTGCTGCTCTACATCTTTTTCGTTTTTTTCTTTTAATTGGTATGACGCGATCCCAAGTAAACTTGCAAAAGCTAAGATTAACGTAATAACCATCGTTGCAATTAACTTCGTTCGAATGTTTTGAAAAGCTTTCATACTCCCACCCCTTTTCCTTCTTGATATTCTTTTGAATATACTATGTTATATCGACCTATTCTCGACTTTTTCCAACAAATTTCGACAAAATAAATCGGTAGATCTTGGAAATATTCAAAAGATACTTTTTTTACATAATTAAAAGGGCAATTAAGGAATAAAAATGTGATTGTATATAAGCATTCTTTAAATTCGACGCAAAATTAATCCTATATTTAAATATAAATAGCCTGAATGATTTTGTTACAAAACATTCAAACGTTAGAAATACGTACTTGTGATTCAAAGTGCCTTTCCAATACGGTTTTACATAAATTCATGATTTTTGAACAAACAAAAAACCCTTTAAGTCATATTGACCTAAAGGGTTCTGAACCGATTTATCTCTCCTCAGAAGAGAATGGAAGTAATGCCATGATACGTGATAATTTAATTGCTGAAGTTAACTTGCGTTGGTATTTCGCGCTTGTTCCAGTAACTCGACGTGGAAGAATTTTTCCGCGTTCTGATACGAACTTCTTAAGCAAATCAACATCTTTATAGTCGATATGCGTAATATTGTTAGACGTGAAATAACAAACCTTTTTGCGTCTCTTGCCTCCGCGACGTGGTGCCATATCGTTTCGCCTCCTTAGTATTTGGTTTTATTTTTGTGTTTAAAAGACATTTACTAGTTGGTAATGTCTAGCTCCGAAGGCCAGACCGCACCTCCGTTTCACCACCTCATTCGAAAACAAGTTTTCGATTCGTTGGTTCCAACGTCGGAGTCGGTCTATCATGGCCTTCTACGCTTTTCTAATTAGAATGGTAAATCGTCGTCTGAAACTTCGATTGGACCGCTTCCACTAGAGAATGGATCTTCATCTACACGTGTATAGTTTTGCTGATTTGGCGATTGATTCTGCTGATTTGAAGAATATTGATTGTTTTGGTTTGAACCGCCACCGTAAGGTTGTCCTTGTTGTGGACGATCTCCACCAGAGCTATTGCGTGGTTCAAGGAATTGAACACTATCAGCTACAACTTCAGTCGTGTAAACACGTTTTCCGTCTTGGCCTTCATAGCTCCCCGTTTGAATACGCCCTTCAACACCTGCTAAGCTTCCTTTTTTTAAGAAGTTTGCTGTGTTTTCAGCTGGTTTTCTCCAAACAGTACAGTTAATAAAATCCGCTTCTTTCTCACCTTGTTGGTTAGAGAATGAACGATTTACAGCTAGTGTAAAACGTGCAACCGCTACACCACTTGGTGTATAACGAAGCTCCGGATCTTTTGTCAGTCTTCCGACTAAAACGACTCGGTTAATCATCAGAATCTAACCTCCCTCATCTGCAAGTAGTATCGAAAATTTTCGACTTTAAATTATTTTTTAGCTTTAACTTTTTTATCTTCAATGCGTACAGCTACGTAACGAATAATATCTTCGTTGATGTTAGCTAAACGGATGAACTCATCAACTGCTTTAGAATCAGCGTTCATTTTCACGATTTGGTAGTAACCTTCGCGAAGATCGTTGATTTCATAAGCCAAGCGGCGTTTGCCCCACTCTTTTGACTCGATGATTTCAGCACCATTTGAAGTAACGATTTCGTTAAAACGCTCTACTAAAGCTTTTTTCGCATCGTCTTCAATTGTTGGTCGAATGATGTACATTAATTCGTACTTTCTCATCTCTTGACACCTCCTTATGGACTTTGGCCCGGCTGCTTAACAACAGGACAAGGAGCAAGTAACGTTCATTACTCACATCAATTGATTGTAGCACAAATGGCTTAGCGGTGCAAGATGCTATTTCACAAGGTCATCTTGTATACTAAATTCAGGGGGAAATATTATGAACACAACCAATCAACCTACACAAATTATCGAACTGAATTTACAGCGAATTGCTTGGCAAAGTTTTTTGGGAACGGCATTATTAAGTATCTTATTATTACTGTTAAATGCATTCCTTCATAACGATTTTCATTTCAACTTATCATTAACTAACTTAATCCTCTTTATAAGTGGTTATATTCTATTGATTGTTCTGCACGAACTATCTCATTTAATTGGTTTTGTTCTATTTGGAAAGGTTCCATGGTCTTCTCTTAACTATGGAGTTAACCTAAAGTTAGGTATTGCCTATGCCACGACCCATGAACCTTTGCGAAATAAAGCGATGAAACGTGTACTTCTCCTACCCTTTTGGACGACAGGTGTATTACCAACTGTCATAGGTTTATGGATGAATCATTCGCTGCTCGTATTATTAGGTGCTTTTTTAATCGCTGGTGCAGTCGGTGATTTTGCCATGTATAAAGAACTTCGGAAGGTTTCTAATAATGCTTTCATAAAGGATGATTCTGAACTTCCAAAACTATATGTCTATGAAGATAAATAAAGCTACTCTTTCTAGTTGAAGAGTAGCTTTACTTTTGTTGATGGATTGTTTTTCGATATTTTATCCAGTCTCCTGAATGTATAATTTTTTTCTTCATGCTCTCATCGCATATCGTATAAACTACTGTTTCTATTTCTTCTAAACCCATCTTCGCAATAACAGTTACCTTGTTGTATAAATCCGTTTCTGAATTTCCACTGTATCCTTCTAGCTCATCTAATGCTAGCCATAGATGGTATGGAACCTCATATATCTCTCCAATAACAGTAGAAGACTCGCTTAATTCAACGGCTGGGTAACCACATCCAGTGTCATACAAGACTGCATGAATGGAAGCCTTCTCACCATAACGAGTTGCCCCGTTTAACACTTGATGATTGCTCTCGCCCAGACAAAGCGTTCCATATACAAATAACTTCATTTCACAGCCCCCTTTAAACGTATTAATATTACGCGGTTGTCCATAAGTATCTAATATAGAAAAGTAGAGAGAAACGATTGATTTTTTTCTAATTATTTTTGATTTTTCACGCCGAATTTAAAGTTTGAAAAGAGAGACTTTTTCTATCCTGGTTTTTAGTTGGTGATGGATGGTAGTGAAAGACGGCGACTCCAGCGGGAATAGCATGAGCTGAAGGCCCCCGAAGAACGTAGTGATGAGGAGACTGAAGCCATGCCCGCGGAACGCGTCCGTCTGAAACGGATATCCATGGATGGAAAAAAGGCGTTCCAAAAGTCACTTTTCATGGCTTTCGGAACACCCCTATTTATATTAACCTTCTTATACGTTAAAACGGAATAGCATAACATCGCCATCTTGTACGATATATTCTTTTCCTTCTAGACGAACCTTACCTGCTTCTTTAGCAGTAGCCATCGATCCGTTCTCAACTAAATCATCATACGAAACTGTTTCTGCACGAATAAATCCACGTTCGAAATCAGTATGAATAACGCCAGCACATTGAGGTGCTTTCATCCCTTTTCGGAATGTCCATGCACGTACTTCTTGTACGCCAGCAGTAAAGTAAGTTGCTAGACCCAGTAGGTTATAAGACGCCTTAACTAATTGATCAAGCCCCGATTCTTGAATACCTAACTCTTCAATGAACATCGCTTTTTCTTCGTCATCTAATTCAGCCATTTCTTCTTCGATCTTCGCACAAATAACAATCACTTGTGCATTATCCGCTTTTGCGAATTCACGAACTTTTTGAACGTATTCGTTTTCATCTGCTTGAGCGATTTCATCTTCAGCTAAGTTTGCTACATAAAGCATTGGTTTAGCTGTTAACAAGTGAAGACCTTTCACTACACGACGTTCTTCTTCTGTAAACTCTACAGAACGAGCCGGTAATTCTTCTTCAAATGCATCGCGCAATTTGATTAAGACTGGTTCTTCTACCAAAGCATCTTTGTCTCTTTGTTTAGCCATTTTTCCAACGCGTTGCAATCTTTTTTCAACGCTTTCTAAATCCGCTAAAATCAACTCTAAGTTAATGACTTCAATATCAGAAATCGGATCTACTTTACCCGAAACATGCGTAATGTTATCGTCAGCAAAACAACGTACCACTTGGCAAATTGCATCTACTTCACGAATATGAGCTAAGAATTTGTTTCCTAATCCTTCACCTTTACTAGCCCCTTTTACAATTCCAGCTATATCAGTGAATTCGAAAGCAGTTGGAACTGTTTTCTTAGGAGAAACAAGCTCTGTTAACTTTAGTAAACGCTCATCTGGTACTTCTACGATTCCTACGTTAGGATCGATTGTACAGAAAGGATAGTTTGCTGCCTCTGCTCCAGCTTTTGTTATTGCATTAAATAATGTGGACTTCCCTACGTTAGGTAATCCAACGATACCGGCTGTTAATGCCATATTTATTCCCAACCTCTCATGATTCTTAAGTTTCTCTATATGATTGAACAAACAAATTATCGGTAAGCTACATGAACGAATGCACACCTTAAGCGTACAACTCTTCTATTATAGATTTTTGCTGAATAAAAGTCTATTCTTCTTCAATTGTTCGCTCTGCAGAAACCAACACTTTTTTCATCTTCTTCGCAAATTCACGTCGAGGAATCATCACACTGTGTTGGCATCCTTCGCATTTTATTCGCACATCCGCACCCATGCGAATAATTTTCCACTCATTTGTTCCGCAAGGATGTTGCTTTTTCATTTCTACAATGTCGCCAAGTTCAAATGTTTTTTCAATCATCAGACTTTCCCCTTATCTTCTATCTTTACAGGATCACCCGTTCCACCATCTGCGTTTCCAGCTTTTTTCTGATACATGACCATTTTTGGATACGGAATTTCGATTCCGTGTTCATCCATAAATATTTTTAGATCACGTCTGATGATTCGTGAAATCGCAAAATGTTGCATTGGTTTTGTTTCAGCCGTAATACGTAAAACCACTTCAGAAGCTGCCAGGTTTTGTACACCTAACAATTCTGGCGTTTTAACTAATTGTTCATATTTAGCGGGCAACGCCGCTAAGAAATCTCGAATGAGTTCTTCCGCTTTCGGAATATCCGCCTCATAAGCCATGCTGACATCCACGATCGCAACTGAATTGTTAAGCGAAAAATTGACCACTTCTATAATCGTTCCATTTGGGAAGATATGAATTTCCCCATTCAAGCCTTTTAATTTAGTTGTACGTAACCCAATTTCTTCCACAGTTCCTTCTGCTTGTCCAATTCGAACATAATCCCCTACTGAAAATTGATCTTCAAATATAATGAAAAATCCAGTAATAACATCACGCACTAAATTTTGAGCTCCAAAACCAATGGCAAGGCCTAACACACCAGCCCCTGCTAGTAATCCTCTTACATCAATTTCTACCGCTGATAATACAGCTAAAATAGCTGCAAAATAGACGACATACGCAATCACATTTTCAAGCAATTTAAGCATCGTATTTTGTCGTCGTTCAGTATAACGCAATGGCGTTTTCATTCGCACCATAAAAACTTTACGAATAACCATTTTTCCAACTTTTACAACAATGGCTGCTACTACCATTATAAATACGATTTCCAACATAACTTTACCAGCATTTAACCATAAATCTTCTTCAAGTAGTTTGTCTTGTACGCTATGCAACATTTTCGTTAATTCCATTCAATCAACCATCCTTTGAATAAAACTCTTTCCTCCCACGTATACTGAGAAAAAAAGAGAGTGAGTTTACAAATATGCTATTAAATACTTCCCCTAAAGGACAAGAATTATTTTCACATACAGATTCTAGTGCAGCTTGGCGATTAAGTTCTCACTTTCTAAAAAGTATCCCTTTCGATCAACCTAATCTCACATTTTGTTGCATTGGGACGGACCGTTCTACCGGGGATACATTAGGTCCTTTAATCGGAACGTGGTTAAAAGATCACCCAACATTTCCTTATGAGGTTATTGGGACATTAGAGCAGCCATTACACGCCTTAAACTTAAGTGAGACTGCTCAAAGTATTCAAGATCGACCAGAAGCCCCTTTTGTCGTTGCAATCGATGCATGCTTAGGGCAGCTTGACCGTATTGGATTTATTTTAGTCGAAGATGGTCCCCTTTTTCCAGGAAAAGCCGTTAAAAAAGAGCTTCCACCCATTGGCGATCTATCCATTAAAGGAATTGTTAATGTAAGTGGTTTTATGGAATACACCGTTTTACAAAATACACGACTTCAAGTTCCATATAAGATGGGTAAAGTCATAGTCCGTGCCTTGTTACTCGCTTGGCAAAGGCACCAACTGAAAGTAATAAGCAATCGTCACGACGATCGCAACAATGAGTATGCCTGGAAGTAAATTTGCTACTCTTATTTTCGTCAATCCAATCATATTTAAACCTATCGCTACAATCATGACGCCACCAGTTGCTGTCATCTCTTGGATGAATAGAGCTAACGCTTCATCCGGTATGACACGACTGATTTGAGTAGCGAATAAAGCAATGGTTCCTTGGTATAGAAAAACGGGTATCGCTGATATCATAACGCCTATTCCAAGGGTTGTAGCCAATATGATGGATGTGAATCCATCTATTAATCCTTTGACGATTAATAAATCGTGATCATTCCTCAAACCGCTATCTAATGAACCAATGACAGCCATCGATCCAATCACAAAAATCAACGTTGCAGATACAAAACCTTGAGCAATACTAACGTTTTCACCCTTAGCATTTTTCCCCACCTTAGATTCTAACCAATGACCAAATCGATTTAATTGTTTATCCAAGTCAATCCATTCGCCTATTACAGCACCAAATACTAAGCTGATAATGACAATTAAAAATTGACCACTTTCAAATCCCATTTGTAAACCAATGACAGTCACTGCAAGACCTATTGCATACATGACTGTTTGTTTCATGTTCTCTGGAATGTTCTTCAATAAACGCCCTATAACTGTTCCTAGTACTATAAGAAGCGCATTAATCACTGTTCCTAATAAAACCATAGTTGATCCCCGCTTCAGTTAAAAATAGAACCTATTCTCTCAAAATTGAGCGAATAGGCAGCCAAGATTAATCTTCTAATAATTCTAATATTCTTTCTAAATCATCTTCAGAGAAAAACTCTATTTCAATTTTCCCTTTATTCTTTGATTTTTTAATCGTTACAGTTGTTCCAAAATATTCGCGAAGTTGGGATTCTTTTTCTTCAATAAAGATATCCTTCTTTTCACCTGTTGATGTTTCACGTGAAACATCGTCATTCATTTTTTGGACAAGTGATTCTAATTGTCTTACATTCAGATTTTCTTTCATCACTTTATCTGAAATACTTGGTATTAGTTTTTTGCGTTTTATTCCAAGGAGCGCACGACCATGCCCCATCGATAGATTACCAGCTGAAATATGTCCACGAACTACTTCAGGTAATGACAGCAATCTTATATGGTTAGCGATATGAGGACGGCTTTTCCCTAAACGGAATGCCAATTGCTCTTGTGTTAAGTTTAGGCTTTCCATCAAGTTTTGATACGCTTCCGCCTCTTCTATAGGCGTTAAATCTTCACGTTGTAAATTCTCGAGAATCGCAATTTCCATCATTTGTTGATCCGTTAATTCCCTTACTACTACTGGAATTTCGGTAAGTCCTGCGATTTTCGATCCTCTAAATCTTCTTTCACCCACCACAATCTCAAAGGATTTCCCTTTTCGACGAACAATAATGGGTTGTAAAACACCATGTTCTTTAATTGATTCCGCTAACTCATTCAACGCTGCTTCATCAAAAATCTTTCTTGGTTGAAATGGATTTACTTTAATTTCTTTTAACGAGATTTTTTCTACGGTTTCCATTTGATTAATCGATTCTCCTGGAAAAAGTGCATTAATTCCTTTACCCAAACCTTTAGACATTACGAATCACTTCCCTCGCCAAATCTAGATATACTTCTGCACCACGTGATTTTGGATCGTAAATAATAATTGGTTCACCATGACTTGGCGCTTCACTTAAACGAACATTACGAGGAATGATTGTTTTATAGACCTTGTCTTGGAAGTATTTTTTCACTTCTTCGATTACTTGTATACCTAAGTTTGTACGGGCATCGAACATTGTTAGTAGTACGCCATCAATCACTAATTGATTATTTAAGTGTTTTTGAACTAAACGTATTGTACTTAGTAACTGACTTAATCCCTCAAGTGCGTAATATTCGCATTGTACAGGGATTAATATCGCATCAGATGCTGTTAACGCATTAATTGTTAAAAGTCCTAATGAAGGAGGACAGTCAATAATAATGTAGTCGTATTGTTCTTTCACTTCTTGTAAAGATCGTTTGAGTCTTACTTCACGTGAGATAGTAGAAACAAGTTCAATTTCAGCACCTGCTAACGAAATCGTAGCCGGAATGATATGTAAATTCTCAACTTTTGTTTCAATAATCACTTTTTTGACATCCACATCATCTATTAAAACATCATAAATGCATTGATGAACATCACCCTTATTGACTCCTACCCCACTTGTAGCATTGCCTTGGGGATCGGTATCCATCAATAATACTTTTTTCCCTAGATAAGCTAAGCATGCACTAAGGTTTACTGATGTAGTTGTTTTCCCAACACCGCCTTTTTGATTGGCGATTGCGATGATTCTTCCCACCCTCGCACCTGCTTTCTTTAATTATATCTCTTGATATTTAGCGTTCTTCGACAAATGAGCTAATTCAGTTAGTACTTCATAACATCAAAGTCTTAGCCAATTATGTGATTTATTTAGTAAAACAACTTATATGAATGAAAAAATGACTCTTTCTTCACAATAAAACTTCATTAAATCCCTTATTTTTGTTCGCTATCTCTCATTCTATCAAATAATTCAACTAAATAGGATTATATTATGATTACAAAATAAAAACTCTTACTTTTTACAGTAAGAGTTCACAAGTTTGATTAAATTATGATTTCTTTTTAGGTATTTTTACCGTGATTTGATAGTATTCCTCAAGTTCTTCTTCTTCAGTTTCCATGCGGATTCCACTTTTAGCAACCATCGCGAACGTCTGTCTTAATGTATTTAGTGCAATACGTACATCACGACTGACTGCTTTCCGCTTCGGTTTTTCTTTTTTCGAATCGTCTTTCACTGGAGGGTTTAAATATTCATCCACACGTTTTTCTAGTTGCTTCACGTTGAAATTCTGCTCTAATGCCTCATTGAATATCGAAATCTGAACTTCTTCATCTTTAATCGGCATAAGTGCTCGTGCATGACGTTCAGAAATTTCTCTTTTTAATATAGACTCTTGAATAGCATCAGGTAACTTGAGTAGACGAATTTTATTAGCAACAGTGGATTGCCCTTTCCCAAGTCTTTGGGCCAAGGCTTCCTGTGTTAATTCATGTAATTCTAATAGTTTCTGATAAGCTAGTGCTTCCTCAATTGCGGTTAACTCTTCACGTTGTAGGTTTTCTATGAGTGCTACTGAGGCTGTTTCTTTATCACTCAAATTTCGAACAATGGCTGGCACTTCTGACCATTCCAATTTCGTCATAGCTCTGAAACGTCTTTCACCAGCAATAATCTCGTACTGGTCGTTCTCAATTTTTCGAACAACAATTGGTTGAATAACACCATGTGTATGAATTGTCCGCGCTAATTCTTCAATTTTTGAGTCATCAAAAATTGTTCGCGGTTGAAATCTATTTGGAATGATCGACATTAGGGGAATCTTGACTACTTCCTCGTTATGTTCAACATTCGACTTTGTTTCAACTTCTTCTTTATCTACATTATTGAAAAAACGTGAAAAAGGACTTTTCATCCTCTTGGCACCACCTTTAAGAAACTCACTACTTAAGTACTATTCGCTATTAATCTCATCAATCCTCTATTAATGTTTCACGTGGAACAAATCATTTATAAAGGTGTTTTATTTGGAACACCTGGTTTTCTTGGGTATTTTTTAGGTGTGTTTTTTATTTTATCAAATACAAATAGCGATCTTTCACTATTTTCTACTGGTAATTGGAAAGTGAATTCTTCTTTTTTACTGGCACCTAACGTAGAAATGGCTTTACTAGCATCACTTAATTCATCCTGTGCTGCAGAAGCTTTCATCGCTAAGAATTGACCGCCTGGTTTAACTAGAGGAATACATAATTCCGACAAGACACTTAGTCTAGCAACAGCTCTAGCTGTAACAACGTCGAACTTTTCTCTATATTTTGGATCTTGTCCAAATTCTTCTGCTCTAGCATGTACGAATTGAACGTCAGATAGTTTCAATTGTTCACTTAAATGAGTGAGAAATTGAATTCGTTTATTTAATGAATCTACAATAGTAACTTTTAAATCAGGAAAACAAATTTTTAATGGGATACTCGGGAATCCCGCTCCCGCTCCAACATCACAAATAGATTGTTGTTTAGTAAAATCTACATAAAAAGCCATACTGATTGAATCGTAAAAATGTTTTAAGTATACGGATGGTAAGTCTGTAATTGCTGTTAAATTCATTTTTTCGTTCCACTCAACTAAAAGTTCAAAATATAAATTGAATTGTTTGACTTGCTTATCATTCAATTCGATACCCTTTGCTTTTAAAGCTTCGATAAATTGCTTTTCGTTCATAATGTTCCCCTTCCGTATATAAACAGTGGCTATAAGCTTTTAGAGCACATAGCCACTTCAAAATTATCCGGATATTTTAGCGATTCTTCCTTGTTCAATATACACTAGTAATATGGAAATGTCAGCAGGATTTACACCAGAAATACGAGAAGCTTGAGCAATGGATAATGGTCGAACTTCTTTTA
>JAHIWI010000329.1 GCA_018816185.1 Bacillota bacterium | reverse complement strand
GGTCAGTCATGTACTGACCTTTTTTTGTTTGTACTGTTGTCATGTCTACCGTATAATGAAGTACAGTGGAAGTTGTTCGGGTAAATTTTTAGGAGGAAAGCACGTGACTAAAATTAAAAATGAAACGATCCGCATCATCCCGCTCGGTGGAGTTGGAGAGATCGGAAAAGCAATGTACGTTGTCGAAATCGACGAAGAAATATTTGTAGTAGACAGTGGACTCATGTTCCCTGAAGATGAAATGCTTGGAATTGATATTGTTATTCCAGACGTTACATACCTAGAAGAAAACAAGGACCGTATTAAAGGGATTTTCTTGACGCATGGTCATGAAGATGCAATTGGCTCGATTTCTTATTTATTAAATAAAGTTCAAGCACCTATATATGGGTCACGCTTAACCATTGCTTTAGCAAAGGAACATTTAAAAGAAATGCCAGCACCACACCCAGTGAAGTTTTTTGAAGTAACAAATCGTAGTCGAATGAACTTTAAATCCACATATGTAACGTTTTTCCATACAACACATAGCATTCCTGATTCTTTAGGAATCGCATTCCACACATCTGAAGGAGCAATCGTTCATACTGGGGAATTTAAATTCGACCAATCCGCGCAAGGAAGCTATCGACCGGATATTGCTAAAATGGCTGGTTTGGGTGAAGAAGGCGTATTTATTTTAATGTCTGATTCAACTGAAGCTGAGAGACCTGGATATACAACGTCTGAATCTGTCGTTGAAGGACATCTATCTGAAGCATTCTACGGAGCAAAAGGAAGAATATTAGTTTCTTTATATTCTTCAAACTTTATCAGAATGCAACAAGTCTTTAATAAATCATTAGAAGTGAAACGAAAAGTAGCTGTAGTAGGGAAAACGTTAGAAAACGTATTCGAGGTTGGTTTGAAACTTGGCTACCTAACAGTTGACGAAGATACACTTATTTCAATTAAAGATATCGATAAGTATGCAGACGACGAAGTGATTATTATCGTTTCTGGTACACAAGGTGAACCACTTGAAGCACTTGAAAAAATGGTTCGTAAACATCACAAAGATGTGAAAATCAAAGATACTGATACCGTTTTAATTACCTTTACACCATCTCCAGGAATGGAAGTGGCCATGTATAAAACGATGAATCATTTAGCTAAAGCAGGTGCGAAAGTTTTAACTGCTGATAAAAAAGTTCACGTTTCTGGTCACGGTAGTCAAGAAGATTTGAAAATGATGTTAAACTTGATGAAGCCTCAATACTTTATTCCGATTCAAGGTGAATACCGTATGTTAATGGCTCATTCCAAGTTAGCTCAATCAACGGGTTTATCGAAAGCTCAAATTTTCATTGCTGATAAAGGCGATATTGTTGAATACAAGAGCGGCAAGATGAGAATGAGTGGACGAGTTCAAGCGGGCAACGTCTTAATCGACGGGATTGGTGTAGGCGATGTAGGCAATATCGTCCTAAGAGATCGTAAACTTCTTTCTCAAGATGGTATTTTCATTGTTGTCGTAACATTAAACCGAGCACAAAAGAAAATCGCATCAGGTCCTGAGATTTTATCGCGAGGATTCGTATATGTTCGTGAATCAGAAAAACTGATGGACGAGTCTACAGAGCTAGTTAAAAAAATAGTTGAAAAATATGTGAATAAAGAGACCTTTGAATGGACAAATATTAAACAAGAAATCCGCGACACGTTAAACTCATATTTATTCCAACAAACAAAACGACGCCCAATGATTATCCCAATTATTATGGAATATTAATGTGTCAATAAGCGAAAGGATTTCCTAGCCATATGTATCGGCGGGGAATCCTTTTTGTTTGATAATGAAAGAAGGTGAAAATAATGACGAGAAAAAAGAAAAAACCGATTAATAAGAAAAAGGCGGAGCCTATGCATCCGTTAATGTATGAGATTATTGGACTGCTACTAATTGGTTTAGGAATTATAACTTTTTTTGAATATGGATTCATTGGTTTTACGTTATCGTCCATTGCACGATTCCTCTTTGGAAATTGGCATGTGGCAGTTTCATTATTTTTAATAGTGATAGCTTTAATGGTCATGATTCAACGATCATTTCCGAAATTTAATAATCGCATTGTATTAGGTTTTGGAAGTGTGTTAGCCAGTTTAACTATATTTAGTCATCTTGTGTTATTTGAAAATCTATTTCAAGGTGGCGCTTTACTTAGTGACTCGGTCATTAGGGAAACATGGCGTGTATTAATCGATAGCGGAGGCATTACGGAAAGAAATCATTCCCTTGGTGGAGGGATGATTGGTGCTATTATTTTTGCTACATTCCATGTGCTATTTGATTCGAGTGGCGCGACAATAGCTGCTTGGTTATTGCTATTGATTGGTTTTGTTTTATTGTCAGGAAAAGCGTTAGTTCCAATTATTGCGAGTGAAATTCCAGAGTGGAAGAAGAAATGGGGAGCTTACCGCAAAAACAAAAAAGCAAATGCAAAACCAAAACCAGTTGTTTCAAGAAGAAAAGAGAAACGATTACAGTCAGAAGCTCAAGTTCAAATTGAACAACGTCCAGAAGCGGCAACTGTTGTAGAAATTGAAGAACCACATGTATCGCCAATTATTTCAGCATTTACGGAAAGAGCTGAAAAACGAGTTGAAGTTGATCCTGAACCTGTTGAAGTTGATGGTGAAACTGAGAAGGTTTTTGAAACTGTTTCTGAACCAGTTCAAGAAAATGAAGACTATACTTTGCCACCGATATCCCTATTAAATGCACCTCCACATAGTGATCAAAGTGGAGAGTATTCATTGATTCAAGCAAATGCGAAAAAGTTAGAGCAAACCTTCCATAGCTTTGGGGTTAAAGCACGAGTAACGCAAGTTCATCTTGGACCTGCTGTTACGAAATATGAAGTTTTACCAGACACAGGGGTGAAAGTTAGTAAAATCGTTAGTTTAAGTGACGATTTAGCATTAGCTCTTGCGGCTAGGGATATTCGTATTGAAGCACCGATTCCAGGGAAATCTGCTATTGGAATTGAAGTGCCTAACCAAGAAGTTGCAATTGTAAGTTTACGTGAAGTACTTGAAGCAAAAGAAAATAGTAAACCCGACTCAAAATTATTAATCGGTTTGGGTAGAGATATTACTGGACAAGCCGTTCTTGCGGAATTAAATAAAATGCCTCATTTACTTGTAGCAGGTTCCACAGGAAGCGGGAAAAGTGTATGCATTAATGGCATTATCGTTAGTATTATCATGCGTGCTAAACCACATGAAGTGAAAATGATGATGATTGATCCGAAAATGGTTGAATTGAATGTGTACAATGGTATTCCGCATTTACTTGCTCCTGTCGTAACAGATCCTAGAAAAGCTTCACAAGCATTGAAAAAAGTCGTTTCTGAAATGGAACGACGATATGATTTGTTTTCTCATACAGGAACTCGAAATATTGAAGGATACAACGATCATATTCGAAAATGGAATGAAGAGAATGATGAAAAACATCCAAAGCTGCCTTACATTGTCGTTATTGTGGACGAGCTTGCCGATTTAATGATGGTTGCTTCTAATGATGTGGAAGACTCTATTACAAGATTGGCACAAATGGCTCGAGCAGCAGGAATACATTTAATTATAGCGACACAACGTCCAAGTGTTGATGTAATTACAGGTGTTATTAAAGCAAATATTCCTTCTCGAATTGCTTTTGCCGTATCTTCGTCGATCGATTCAAGAACGATTTTAGATATGGGTGGTGCTGAAAAGTTACTAGGTCGTGGCGATATGCTCTTCTTAGCGGCAGGTGCTTCAAAGCCTGTTCGAGTACAAGGGGCTTTCCTTTCTGATCAAGAAGTAGAGACAGTTGTCGATTCTGTTATAGCTCAGCAAAAAGCTCAGTATCAAGAAGAAATGATTCCGTCGGAGATAGAAGAAGTTGCGATTGAAGAACAAACGGACGATTTATATGACGAAGCCGTTCAACTAGTGACTGATATGCAAACTGCTTCGGTGTCATTATTACAACGAAGATTCAGAGTAGGGTATTCAAGAGCAGCCCGTATCATCGACCAAATGGAATTACGAGGTGTTGTTGGTCCTTATGAAGGAAGTAAACCACGACAAGTTCTCGTATCGAAGCAAAATGATGACTATTGATATAGAAAAATATGTCATTCGTATTACAAATAAATCATTAATTTTACGGATCTTTTCATAATTCGCACATAAATCTATTTATTTACACAAATAAAAGTGGTATAGTATGTCTGATTAGTAGGAAAGTTTTACATCAGATGTCTGATCTCTACTGTTGGTGGTGGTTCATATGACAATTAAATCAGATAGTCGGCATTTGTATCTTCAAGTGATCGATCGTCTAAAAGACGATATTGCAAAAGGTGTGTTCGTCGAGAAGGAGAAATTACCTTCTGAATTCGAACTAGCCAAATCTCTTGGAGTCAGTCGTGCAACGCTTCGCGAAGCACTTAGACTGTTGGAAGAAGAAAACGTCATCGTAAGACGACATGGAGTAGGTACCTTTGTAAACCCACGCCCTGTTTTTACTTCAGGGATTGAGCAGTTAACAAGTGTCTCTTCTATGATTCGTAAAGCGGGAATGGAACCGGGAACTATTTATTTAAGTTCATCGGAAGCACTTCCGTCTGAAGAAGATGTAAAACGCTTTCATTGCGAAAACGATGAATCTGTCATTACTATTGAACGTGTAAGAACAGCTAACGGTGAACCGGTTGTTTACTGTGTGGACAAAGTGCCAACTAAATATTTGCCGAATGATTTTTTAAGTCGGCAAGAGGGATCTATATTTACAGCTATTGAGGAATCCGGACAAATTCGAATTTCACATGCCATTGCATTTATTGACCCGACTGGCTATCACGAGGAAGCTTCACCAATTTTGGAATGCGAACCTGAAACAGCGTTACTTGTTCTGAAACAATTACATTATGATGACAATGATCAAGTTGTGTTGTATTCAAAAAACTATTTTAGAGCTGATAAATTCAGTTTCCATGTAGTGCGTAAAAGGGTGTAAAACAACAAAATTCCTGCTAATAAGAAAACACATTTTGAGGGGGAACTCAAATTGACAAAACGTAAATTCGGTCTAGCTTTATCTATGGTTCTAGCTGCAAGTACAGTATTAGCTGCTTGTGGTAGCGATGATAAAGATGGCGCAACTGGTACAAATGGTGACGCAAAAGAAAACGATTTTTCTGTTGCAATGGTAACTGATGTAGGTGGAGTAGATGACAAATCTTTCAACCAATCAGCTTGGACAGGTCTTAAAGCGTTTGGTGAAGAGAATGGTCTTGAAAAAGGCGACGGTGGGATTGATTATTTACAATCTGCTTCTGACGCTGACTACAACACAAACTTGAACAATTTAGTTCGTCGTGATTTCGATTTAGTATTCGGTATTGGTTTCTTAATGGAAGCTGCTGTTGGTGAAATCGCTGAACAACAACCTGATGCACATTTAGCAATAATTGATGCAGTAGTTGATCAGCCAAATGTTGCTTCTGTTCTATTTAAAGAGCAAGAAGGAGCATACCTTGCTGGAGTTGCTGCAGCATTAATGACAAAATCGAAAAAAATTGGTTTTGTTGGTGGTATGGAAATCCCAGTTATCGAGCGTTTTGAAGCTGGATTCTTAGAAGGTGTTAAAGCTGTAGATCCTGCAATCGAAGTTGACGTTCAATACACAGGTGCTTTCGATAAAGCAGAACTTGGTAAAACAACTGCTAACCGTATGTATTCTTCAGGCGTAGATATTATTTTCCACGCTGCTGGTGGTACTGGTAACGGTGTATTCGCTGAAGCAAAAGAATTAAAAACGAAAGATCCTAACGCATATGTTTGGGTTATCGGTGTTGACTCTGACCAATACGAAGAAGGTGCTGTTGGCGAAGATAACGTAACTTTAACTTCAATGTTAAAACGTGTTGACGTAGCAGTTCAAAACCTTTCTAAAATGGCGATGGACGGAGAATTCCCAGGTGGGGAAACAACTGTTTATGGTTTAGCTGAAGAAGGTGTTGGTCTTGCTGATTCTCGTGGAGCAATCCCTGATGACGTAATGACTCAAGTTGATGACTATGCTAAAAAAATTGCTGATGGCGAAATTACAGTTCCTGAAACTTTAGAGTAATGCTTGAAATGTATGTACATAATAAAGACCGGTATTCCGGTCTTTATTATGTTTTACTTCTTTTTCTAAATTAATAGATGAAAGGTTTTAAGTATTGAAGCCTTTCCTGTATTAATTTATTTTTATTTAACAGCGTTTAAGGGAGTGAAGACATTGGAATATGTAATTGAAATGCTAAACATCCGTAAAGAATTCGGAACATTCGTGGCTAATGACAACATTACCCTTCAACTACAAAAAGGTGAAATTCATGCATTGCTAGGCGAAAATGGTGCAGGGAAATCCACTTTGATGAATGTTCTTTTTGGTCTTTATCAACCAGAAGGCGGAGAAATCCGTGTGAATGGTGAAGAAGTAAAAATAACTGATCCTAAAGTTGCGAACAAATACGGTATTGGTATGGTTCATCAACATTTTATGTTAGTTGAAGATTTCACAGTAACAGAAAATATAATACTTGGTACTGAACCTACATCTGCAGGGATGATTAGCACGAAATCTGCTGCTAAAAAGGTCCAAGAATTATCAGAGCTATATGGATTAGATGTTGACCCTTATGCAAAAATAGAAGATATTTCAGTTGGTATGCAACAACGCGTTGAAATTTTGAAAACGCTTTATCGCGGAGCTGAAATTTTAATTTTTGATGAACCTACAGCTTCATTAACACCACAAGAAATTACCGAACTTATTCAGATTATGAAACGCCTGATTAATGAAGGGAAATCTATCATCTTAATCACTCATAAATTGAAAGAGATTATGGATGTTACAGATCGCGTAACGGTTATTCGAAAAGGAAAAGGTATTGGAACTGTTATTACCGATGAAACCAATCCAAATGACCTTGCCTCTTTAATGGTGGGGCGTCAAGTTGAGTTCAAGACTGTAAAAGGAATAGCTCACCCGACGGACAATGTATTAGAAGTGAAAGATTTAGTCGTAACAGATTACCGTGGCATTGAAAAAGTAAAAGGCTTAAATTTAAATGTACGTAAAGGTGAGATTGTGGGGATTGCAGGAATCGATGGCAATGGACAATCAGAACTAATAGAAGCAATCACTGGTTTACGCAAAGTTAAAAGTGGTCATGTGTTCATGAATGGAAACGAAATTACTGGTAAGCG
>JAHIWI010000328.1 GCA_018816185.1 Bacillota bacterium | reverse complement strand
GCACGATCAATCATCATCAGGTCAAACATTATTTATTGAACCAGATGCGGTAGTCCAAGCGAATAACGAAATTCGAAGATTGAAGATGAAAGAGCAAGAAGAGATTGAACGAATTTTAATCGCTCTGTCATTAGAAGTGCAGACTGTAGCTCATGATTTGTTTACATTAGTTAACATATTAGGTGAAATTGATGTGATCCTGGCGAAAGCAAAATATGGACAGGCGAACAATTGTACAAAACCATCCGTTAATAACAATGGAATCATTCGCTTAATTAAAGCTCGACATCCATTGTTGGATAAAGATGAAGCTGTACCAAATAGTATTGAATTTGGTGGTGACATTACTGCAATCGTCATTACGGGACCAAATACGGGCGGTAAAACAGTCACCCTTAAAACAGTTGGATTATGTACATTAATGGGTCAAGCAGGAATACCGATCCCTGTCCTTGATGGCTCTGAAATTGCTGTCTTTGATCAAGTGTTTGCGGATATAGGAGATGAGCAATCAATCGAACAAAGCTTGAGTACTTTCTCGTCTCATATGGTTAATATCGTTGATATACTAGGGAAGTTTGATGAAAATAGTCTAGTATTATTCGATGAATTAGGCGCAGGCACAGATCCGCAAGAAGGTGCAGCCCTAGCTATTTCCTTATTAGATGAAGTACACGGTCGCGGAGCTCGGGTTATGGCGACAACCCATTATCCTGAGCTAAAGGCTTATGGATATAACCGGGACGGCGTAGCAAATGCGAGTGTAGAGTTTGATGTTGAAACACTTAGTCCGACCTATAAACTATTGATAGGTGTACCTGGAAGAAGTAATGCCTTTGAAATTTCGAAACGTCTTGGCTTACCGAGTCACATTATTTCACATGCTCAATCCTTTACTGGCACTGATCGTCACGAAGTAGAATCGATGATTGCTTCATTAGAAACAAGTAGAAGACAGTCTGAAAAAGATGCGGAATTAGCAAAAATCAATCTAACAGATTCTGAAAAGCTGAAATCAGATTTAAATGAACAGCTGCAACAATTAGATGAGAAAAAAGAAACATTAGAACAAAAGGCGAAAGAAAAAGCTCGTAAAATTGTAGAAGAAGCGAAACGGGAAGCAGATGGAATAATTGCAGAATTACGTAAGATGCAAATGAATGCCAATCAAACCGTTAAAGAACATGAATTAATTGATGTGAGAAAACGACTAGAAAAAGCCGCTCCTGAAAACAAAGTTCTGAAGAAACAAAAACAATTGAATGAGCGACAGATGACTTTAACACAAGGTGACGAAGTAAAAGTACTAAGCTATGGCCAAAAAGGAACGCTGCTAGACAAAGTTTCAGGCAATGAATGGATCGTCCAAATTGGTATTTTAAAAATGAAATGTCACGAATCCGATTTGGAGTACATGAAGCCAGAAAAACAAAAACAAACAGTTGCTATGACAAATGTAAAAGGTCGTGATACGTATGTTAAACTCGAGCTCGATTTACGTGGTGAGAGATACGAAGATGCGATTATGAGAGCCGAAAAATACATTGATGATGCTGTGCTGTCCAACTATCACCAAGTATCGATTATTCATGGCAAGGGAACAGGTGCTTTGCGACAAGGAATACAGCAATTCTTGAAAAATCACTCCCGCGTGAAGAGTTATCGATTTGGTGAAGCGGGTGAAGGTGGTCATGGAGTAACGATGGTTGAATTGAAATAAATGAAACCATCTCTTTGCTTATCCGTATTAGCAAGAAAGATTTGAAGGAGCAATGTAAATGTTAGGTATTGATTTTTGGCAAAACCCTCTTGTTCAAACAGCTGGTTATTTTAGTGTAGCAATTTTATGTATAATTTTAACGATGATTGTTTTTGAACTTGTTACCAAGTACAACAACTGGGAAGAAATTCAAAAAGGAAATATTGCTGTAGCAATGGCAACAGGTGGTAAAATTTTTGGTGTGGCCAATATTTTCAAATATTCAATTGAAAATCACAATTCATTACCTGAAATTATGGGTTGGGGACTTTATGGTTTTTTCCTTCTTGTTTTAGCTTATTTCTTATTTGAATTTTTCACCCCTAAATTTAATATTGATCGTGAAATTGAACAAGACAATCGGTCTGTCGGTTTTATTTCCTTATCGATTTCGGTAGGGCTGTCCTTTGTCATTGGAGCGAGCATATCTTAGGAGCGGATTAAGTGGAGCAGTTAGCGAAAATTTTATTAGGCGTTTGTGTACTTTTTATTGTAGTGGGCATAGTCTATTTATATCTTCAGTAAGTCGGATGCATGGGATAAGAAAATTGTCCCATGTTTTTTTCTAGATTGAATTGAATGTCGGTTCATTTTTCTCTATAATAAAGAATAGGAATATTCAAACGATTTAAAAAGGGGGAAATACAATGACGGCAAAACCTTGGTTATCACAATATCCACCCGAAATTCCGCACACGCTTAATTACGATCCAATACCTGTTCAAGAATATTTGACGCGTGCTTATAAGAATTATCCGGAAAAAGTAGCCATTCATTTTCTTGGGAAAGATGTCACGTATAGCGAATTATATGAATCTGCTTTAAAGTTTGCTAACTACTTACGCACGCTAGGAATTGAAAAAGGGGATCGAGTAGCAATTATGCTACCAAACTGCCCTCAAAATGTTATTGCTTACTATGGTATTTTGTATGCTGGTGCAATTGTAGTGCAAACAAACCCTTTGTACACAGAACGGGAAATTTCTTATCAAATGAAGGACTCTGGAGCTAAAGCGATTTTGTCTCTTGATATTTTATTCCCACGTATTTCGAAGGTTTTAAAAGAAACGAATCTTGAAAACGTTATCATTACGGGTATTAAAGACTATTTACCATTCCCGAAAAATTTGGTGTATCCGTTTATTCAGAAAAAGCAATATGGCTTTAGTGTTAAAGTAGAGCATCGTGGAATGAATCACCTATTCCCTGAAATTATGAAAGTAGCTAAGGCTGAACCTTTAGAAAATGCTTTCGATTTTGAAGAAGATATTGCAATATTGCAGTATACTGGTGGTACAACTGGTTTCCCTAAAGGTGTTATGTTGACGCACAAAAATTTAATTTCAAATGCTTCTATGTGCGATGCATGGCTTTACAAGTGTAAAAAAGGGGAAGAAACGATTTTAGGGATTTTACCATTCTTCCACGTATATGGAATGACCACTGTTTTAATCCTGTCTGTTATGTTAGGAAATCGTATGGTTTTATTACCGAAATTTGATGTGGATTCTGCATTGAAAACGATTGATAAACAAAAGCCAACATTGTTCCCTGGTGCACCAACAATTTATATTGGACTATTAAATCATCCAGATATTGCGAAGTACGATTTGTCGTCAATTGAAGCTTGTTTAAGTGGTTCTGCACCGCTACCAGTAGAAGTTCAAGACAAGTTTGAACAAGTTACTGGCGGTAAGCTAGTCGAGGGATATGGCTTAACGGAATCTTCTCCTGTTACTCATGCTAATTTTGTTTGGGACGTTGAGAGAATTAAAGGCTCTGTTGGAGTTCCTTGGCCAGATACCGAAGCTGCGATTTTTCAAATGGATTCGACTGAACCATTGCCAGCTGGAGAAATTGGAGAAATTTGTGTACGAGGTCCACAAATTATGAAAGGTTATTGGAATCGACCAGAAGAAACAGCTGCAACAATGCGTGATGGTTGGTTATTAACCGGAGATTTAGGTTATATGGATGAAAAAGGTTTCTTCTATGTTGTTGATCGTAAGAAAGACATGATTATAGCAGGTGGATTTAATATTTATCCTCGTGAAATAGAAGAAGTTTTATATGAACATCCTGCGATTCAAGAATGTGTGGTTGCTGGAATACCAGATCCATATAGAGGCGAAACAGTAAAAGCCTATATCGTGTTAAAAGAAGAAGAAACTATTTCTGAAGAAGAATTAAACACATTCTGTCGCGAACATTTAGCAGCTTATAAAGTACCGAGAATTTATGAATTCAGAAAAGAATTACCGAAAACGGCGGTTGGTAAAATTTTACGACGCTCATTAGTGGATGAAGAAAAAGAAAAAGTGAAACAAGCTTCAGTAATTTCTTAAGTGCAATTCTTGACATGAACAGCTTGTTCATAATAATATGAAAATATGAATGAATAGTCATTCATATTTTCTTTTTTTGGTGGTGAATTTATTGAAACGAGACAAACCGAAATATAAACAAATAATTGATGCTGCCGTTATTGTTATTGCTGAAAACGGGTACCACCAAGCACAAGTTTCTAAAATCGCGAAACAAGCAAGTGTCGCTGACGGAACCATTTATTTGTATTTTAAAAACAAGGAAGATATCCTCATATCGGTTTTCACCGAAAAAATGGGCGTGTTCGTCGAAAATTTAAAACAGATTATTAAAGATGAATCAACTTCTTGTGAAAAGCTTTTGAAGATGATTGATAATCATTTCCGTGTACTAGCAACAGATCACCATTTAGCAATCGTCACTCAGTTGGAGCTACGTCAGTCAAATAAAGATATTCGATTAAAGATTAACGATGTATTAAAAGAATATCTTGTCTTGCTTGATCACATTTTGATTGAAGGATTGGAAAATGGAGAATTTAACAAAGATTTGGACATACGACTTGCTCGTCACATGGTGTTTGGTACAATTGATGAGACCATTACAACCTGGGTCATGAATGATCAAAAATACGATCTAATGAAATTAGCTCCAAAAGTGCAAAAGTTACTTCTTAGTGGTATGAGAGCATAACTGAAAGGGTGAAGTGAGTGGAGTTTTTAAGTTGGACAATCGAAGATTATGTTGCGGTTGTAAAAATTAACCGACCACCTGCAAATGCATTATCAAGAGCATTGATTCTTGAAGTCAATGAATTGTTAAACGCAGTTGAACACGATAACGCTGTTCGTGTAGTTGTTTTACAAGGAGAAGGACGTTTCTTTTCTGCAGGAGCAGATATTAAAGAGTTTACATCTATTCAAACTGGGGAAGAGTTCTCTGCACTAGCTGCAAGTGGACAAGAAATTTTCGAACGTGTTGAACGTTTCTCTAAACCAGTTATAGCTTCAATTCACGGTGCTGCTCTTGGTGGGGGATTAGAGCTCGCTATGAGCTGTCACCTGCGTATCGTATCTGAAAATGCTAAACTAGGATTGCCAGAACTTCAATTAGGGTTAATACCTGGTTTTGCTGGCACTCAAAGACTTCCTCGACTAGTAGGTGTTCCAAAAGCAGCAGAAATGCTATTTACAAGTGAACCAATCACTGGATTAGAGGCTGTTCAATGGGGATTAGCAAATCGTGCGTTTGCTGAAGAGGAACTTGAAGCTAAGACGATGGAATTAGCAAAGAAAGTCGCTAAAAAGAGTCCTGTTGCAGTAAAGGCAGCCATCGAAATGTTGCAATTTGCAAAAACTTACTCGTATGATGAAGGTGTTAAAGCTGAAGCACAATCTTTTGGAACCGTTTTCGTTTCAGAAGACGCAAAAGAAGGCATTCAAGCTTTCCTTGATAAGCGAGAGCCCGTGTTTAAAGGAAACTAATTACAAGTATTGGGAGGTCTGTCACATGAATATTTATGTGTTGGTAAAACGTACATTCGATACAGAAGAAAGAATCGTTGTTTCAGGTGGGAAAATTCAAGAAGATGGTGCAGAATTCATTATTAATCCATATGATGAATATGCAATTGAAGAAGCAATTCAAGTACGCGATGCTCATGGCGGTGAAGTAACCGTTTTAACTATGGGTGGCGAGGAAGCTGAAAAACAGCTTCGAACTGCATTAGCAATGGGTGCTGATAAAGCTGTATTAATAAATGTTGAAGACGATATTGATGAACTTGATCAATTCACTTCAGCACAGATTTTAGCTGACTACCTAAAAGACAAAAATCCAGACTTAATCTTAGCAGGTAACGTAGCAATCGATGGCGGATCAGGACAAGTAGGACCACGAGTTGCCGATTTACTTGATATCAACTATGTTACAACAATTACCAAGTTAGAAATTAACGGAACTCAAGTTAGCATTGTAAGAGATGTTGAAGGGGATTCAGAAGTTATTGAAACTTCTTTGCCACTTCTAGTAACAGCTCAACAAGGTTTAAATGAACCACGTTATCCATCACTTCCAGGGATTATGAAAGCTAAAAAGAAACCATTGGATGAAGTGGAACTAGACGATTTAGATATTGATGAAGACGATGTTGTTGCAAAAACGGAGACAATCGACATTTACTTGCCTCCTAAAAAAGAAGCAGGTCGCGTATTAGAAGGCGACATTTCTGCTCAAGTAACAGAATTAGTACAGTTACTTCGTACAGAAGCAAAAGTCATATAATCGGATCTGAACATTTGTATTGGAGGGAAAACACATCATGACAAAAAAAGTTATCGTTTTAGGTGAAGCGCGTGAAGGCGTTTTACGTAATGTATCGTTTGAAGCAATTGCAGCTGCTAAAAAAATATCTGGTGGCGGAGAAGTTGTCGCTATTTTACTAGGAGATTCTGTACAAGCTTTAGGAAATGAAATGATTCATTATGGGGCAGATCGTGTTGTTACGGTTGAACATCCTCATTTAAAAACATATACATCTGACGGCTATAGCCAAGCATTCATGGCTGTCGTTGAAAATGAAAAACCAGATGCTGTTGTCTTTGGGCATACGGCATTAGGTAAAGACTTATCTCCAAAAGTAGCAAGTAAATTACAATCAGGATTAATTTCTGATGTTACTGATATTGAAGGAGAAGGAGACGGTGCAGTATTCATTCGCCCAATCTTCTCTGGTAAAGCTTTTGAGAAAGTGAAAATCAAAGAAGGAATCGTCTTTGTAACGGTTCGTCCAAACAATATCGAACCTCTTGCGCATGATGATAGCCGTTCTGGTGATGTGTCATCTGTAAGTGTAGATATTACAAACCTTCGTACGATTATTAAAGAAGTAGTTCGTAAATCAACTGAAGGCGTTGATTTATCAGAAGCGAAAGTAATCGTTGCTGGTGGTCGTGGAGTGAAGAGTGAAGATGGTTTCGAACCATTAAAAGAACTTGCGGACTTATTAGGTGGGGCAGTAGGAGCTTCTCGTGGTGCTTGTGACGCTGATTACTGTGATTACTCACTTCAAATCGGTCAGACTGGTAAAGTTGTAACACCAGATTTATATATTGCAGCTGGTATTTCGGGAGCAATTCAACATTTGGCTGGTATGTCAAACTCGAAAATCATCGTTGCTATTAATAAAGACCCTGAAGCGAATATCTTCAAGGTAGCTGACTACGGAATTGTTGGAGATCTTTTCGAAGTAATTCCAATGCTTACTGAAGAATTCAAAAAAATGAAATCAAATTAATGAACTAAACTCCGTGCATTTTGCACGGAGTTTTCTTTTTGATGACAAATTAATAAGTGTTTTAAATATCCTTAATTAGAATTGGGTCCATGTTTGTTGGATACTGCTGATTTTTTAATAGTATATTCATGTCCTTAGAAAATCCAAGTTACATTGTTATGGTTAACCAGATATCTTTGGTGGACATTAAATAATCAAATGAGTAAATTCTTATTTGAGAAAAATAATTTATATTAATATTTTTTGTGTAGTCTGTTGAATGAAATGGATGTGGCGACTCCGGCGGAATTAGCAAGAACTGAAGACCCTGGACTGAGCTCGCGAGGCGGTTTTTAGAGGAACACAGACTAAGAACGCCACATCGTGCGGCAACGTCTGTGAAACCAACATCCTGTTGGCCTCCGCGGAAAGCGTCCACAGCAATGGAAATCAACTGTTTATAGTATAAACTTCTTAATTTTGTTTATTAAATATCATAATGATTGCACTTATGAACAAGTCGAGGGATTTTGAACTGTTCTTGGACGAAAAAATAAAGTCGATGGATTTGGTTCTAATATACAAATATGAGGTGATTTTTCACTCTTTCAATTTCAAGCAAAAAATTCGCATGGATATTTGACGCATGATATACTACGTCTAGAGTTTGTATTTTTAAGGAGGAATTTTATTATGGCAATTGTACACGGAACAGATCAGAGTTTTTCAAATGAAATTTCAAACGGTTTAGTATTAGTAGATTTTTGGGCACCTTGGTGTGGGCCATGTAAAATGATCGCTCCAGTATTAGAAGAATTAGATGGTGAAATGAGCGAAACAGTGAAAATTGTCAAAGTTGACGTTGATGAAAATCAAGAAACAGCAAGCAACTTTGGAATTATGTCAATTCCTACATTAGTACTTTTCAAAGATGGGCAACCAGTTGATAAAGTAGTAGGTTTCCAACCAAAAGAAGCATTAGCTCAATTAGTACAAAAACACGCATAATACAAAAACCGGGAACCCTAAGGGCCCCGGTTTTTTTTACAGGTGATGATAATGATAAATGAATTAATCGAACAAAAATGTTCTATCCTACCAGATCAACCAGGGTGTTATTTAATGAAAGACCGTCAAGGGACGATTATTTACGTTGGCAAAGCCAAAGTATTAAAAAACCGAGTCCGCTCCTATTTTACTGGGAGTCATGATGGTAAAACACAAAGACTAGTCAATGAAATAACTGATTTTGAATATATTGTGACTTCTTCCGATATCGAAGCACTGATTCTCGAATTAAATTTAATTAAAAAACATGATCCTAAATACAACATCATGTTAAAAGATGATAAAACGTATCCGTATATTAAAATTACTGGCGAAAAACATCCGAAGCTAATCACCACAAGACAAGTTAAGAAAGACAAAGGGAAGTATTTCGGTCCTTATCCTAATGCCTATGCAGCGAGTGCTACTAAAAAGTTACTTGATCGCCTGTATCCGTTAAGAAAATGTCCAACATTACCAGATCGCGTCTGTTTATATTATCACCTTGGGCAGTGTTTAGCTCCTTGTGTTAAACCGATTGAGCAGGATTCTTATCGAGAAATTATCGATCAAATAACCAAGTTTTTAAATGGTGGATACCAACAAGTGAAAAAAGAGTTGACGGAGAAAATGTCCTCAGCTGCAGAAAACTTGGAATTTGAGCGGGCAAAAGAATATCGTGATCAAATTATGCATATCGAAACGGTAATGGAAAAACAAAAAATCACGACGAATGATTTTACGGATCGAGATATCTTTGGTTTTTCTGTCAATAAAGGATGGATGTGTGTTCAAGTTTTCTTTGTAAGACAAGGAAAGCTAATTGAACGTGATGTTTCCATGTTTCCTTTGTACCAAGATCC
Organism: Bacillota bacterium; assembly: GCA_018816185.1. Taxonomy (GTDB): domain Bacteria; phylum Bacillota; class Bacilli; order Bacillales_A; family Planococcaceae; genus Paenisporosarcina. Next base: position 2,677 of record JAHIWI010000328.1, on the reverse strand, counting down.
AGATGATGAATTCCTAACATTTTTAGGGCAGTTTTATGATAAACCACATCATATTTTGCCAAGAGAAATTTACGTTCCACAAAGTGTGGATTTAAATATGGTCAATCAACTTTTGAGTGTGAAAGTGGCTTCACCAAGCCGAGGGAAGAAAAAAGAAATGATTGATTTAGCTACTAAAAATGCTGAAATTGCGCTAAAAGAGAAATTCCATTTAATCGATCGACAGGATCAGCGAACGATCGGTGCATGTGAGGAACTTGGAGAAGCTATGAACATAGCAACACCTCTAAGAATCGAAGCTTTTGATAATTCTCATATATATGGTGCTGACGCTGTATCAGCCATGGTTACATTTGTAGATGGTAGACCATACAAAAAGGACTATCGAAAATACAAAACCAAAACGGCAGCCCGTCATGATGACTATGGTGCTATGCGTGAAGTTGTAAGAAGAAGATATACTCGAGTATTACAAGAGGGATTACCTCTTCCTGACTTAATCATTATTGATGGTGGGAAGGGACAAATGGAAATCGCAAGGGAAGTCATTGAAGACGAGCTTGGTTTGTCGATTCCAATTGCGGGTTTAGCAAAAGATACGAAACACCAAACCGCTTCGTTGTTGTATGGCAATCCAATTGAAATTATTCAATTGAAGCGAACAAGTGAAGCCTTTTATTTATTACAACGCATTCAAGATGAAGTCCATCGATTTGCGATTACTTTCCATAGACAACAACGTGGGAAAAACACCATTGCCTCTGCTCTTGATGGATTTGAAGGCATAGGTCCAAAACGCAAAAAAATGTTATTAAAACATTTTGGGTCTGTTAAACGAATTAAAGAAGCATCAATTGACGAACTTAAAGCTTCTGGCTTACCACAACAAATTGCTGAATCAGTATCGTCCTATTTTAAAAACGAGTCATTGTCAAATGAGTAATATTATGATATTGTAAACACACTGAAATTGAATCACTTGAAAAGTGATGATAGAGGCGCGAAAATCATTAGTACTCTGCGGGAGGATATAACAGATCCTATGATTGCAGATGAAAGGGAAATTCGCCGAAGTTCGACAATCCTGTTTAAATTGTCGCGCTGGTTTTGCATTGAATAAATGCAAGATTGTCAGAATCTAATTGATTCTGGAGGGCTATCTCACATGGACGCTTCTTATGAACGTACATGATTAGAGACAGCTTTCTACGAAAAATCGTGGATAAGCTGTCTTTTTTTAGCTTCTTTGGATATAAGGGAGAGTTACTATTGAGTCGAATTGTTATGAAATTTGGTGGAACGTCAGTTGGGAATACAGAAAGAATTCGAAATGTAGCACAACGTGTCATTCGTGAGGCAGCTAAAGGACATGAGATAGTAGTGGTTGTATCTGCTATGGGTAAAACGACGGATGAATTAGTTAAGTTAGCAAAGGATTTGGCATCTGAACCATCCAAGAGGGAAATGGACATGCTACTTTCTACTGGAGAACAGGTAACGATATCATTATTAACGATGGCACTTAAACATATGGGGCAGGACGCGATTTCATATACAGGTTGGCAAGCTGGAATCGGTACGGAATCTATTCATTCGAATGCTCGCATTGAACATATTGATTCTACACGCATTGAGCAATCGTTGCGTGATGGAAAAGTTGTAGTGGTTGCTGGTTTCCAAGGGATGGATTCATTTGGAGAGTTAACAACCTTAGGCAGAGGAGGATCTGATACAACTGCAGTAGCATTAGCTGCTTCTTTGAATGCAAAGCAATGCGATATTTATACGGATGTTGATGGAATTTATACTTCCGATCCTCGTTATGTTGATCATGCACGCAAATTATCCGAATTATCCTATGATGAAATGTTGGAACTCGCTAACTTAGGAGCGGGTGTTTTACACCCTCGTGCAGTTGAATTCGCGAAAAATTATGGTATCCCGCTTAGCGTCCGCTCAAGTTTATCTGACGAAGAAGGCACAATATTATTGGAGGAACCAACAATGGAAAAAAATCTAATTGTTCGTGGAGTTGCATTTGAAACAGAGATTGTGCGATTAACAATCGGTTATGAGATTCCTTTTAATGGATCACTGGCAAAAATATTTACAACGTTAGCAAAAAACCATATTAACGTAGATATTATTGTACAAAGTATCATGGAGGGGACACAACCAAGTGTTTCATTTTCCATCAAAAAAGAAGATTTCGCTGAATGTATTCAAGTTTTAGAAACGAATAAAGAAAACTTGGGATACCAATCTTCAAATTTTGAAATTGGATTAGCCAAAGTATCGATTGTTGGGTCCGGAATGGTTTCCAATCCAGGTGTAGCTGCCCAAATGTTTGATCGATTACGAATTGAAGGTATCCCAGTTAAAATGGTAAGCACGTCGGAGATTAAGGTATCTGTTGTAGTGCCAGAAGTGGATATGATTCGAGCAACTAAAGCTTTACATGATGAATTTGGTTTAGCTGCAATTCCTGTTTAATGGAATTTCATGGTATAATCAGTCCATATAGATCATGAGAGGCTGTGGTGAATTTGAACTGGCATATCGTGGAGGACTTAATAAAAAAAGCACAACGTGACGGTCAATTTGAAAATCTCCCTGGTGCAGGGAAACCCTTACCACCAGATGAGTTTGCTCACTATCCAGAGGATATTCGAATGGT